>JAYUWY010000149.1:0-3889 GCA_043753285.1 Gemmatimonas sp.
CGCTGAACGAGTGTCAGCTCAGCGGTGGAAGTCAGGCTTGCGCCGACTTGTATCCGCAAGTGTGTCGCAACGTGGATATGTGAGGGTCGAGTGCGCTACGTCTACGTAGCTTTAACCGTCGTGCTCGTGGCGCAGCTCGTGTTGCTACTTCCGGTCGACAGCACTCCGAGTCGGCCGGCGGTAGCCTCCACGCCTGAGATTGCTCGCGGCGACAGTCTCGCGAGCGTCGACCTCATTGTGTCCGGTGGAGAAGTAACGAGTTCCACCAAGTCTCTTTTCGGGCACGGTTGCAGGGTGTTGGTGTTCTTCGACTCGCGCTGCGAGTACTGCAAGAGCATCGCACCGAGGTGGGCCGGAATTGATACGATTCATTTGGGTGGCTCCGCTGCCCCGGTGTCTTGGGTTGCGGTCTCAGCTGACGACTCCGGCGCAGCCCAGTTCGTTGAGCGTCATTCACTCTCGCGGCCGTGGTTCAGATTTGTGTCGCGGGAAGACCGACGCTCGTTCGGGATTCGCGGTTGGCCGAAACTCATTGTCGTTCAAGACGGGGTTGTCACTCATGGCGAGCTTCCATGGACTCCGGCTCGGATAGACTCTGCAGGAACGTCGTGCGGAGCTTCTCCATCGTGAGCGACGACCACCACAAACGCAGCTGGATTGTGTTCGCCGAGCGGATGGTTGGAGTCGTCGCAATTGGAGCGCTGCTGGTAGCGGGGTTCCACTTGGGCGATCAGGCGCTCAGCCGATGGAGGCGAACACAATCGAGTACGCTCGACGCGAATCGATTCGCTGAGCTGCTTGCTCCTGATCAGACGTTCGAACTCGGCAAGAAGTCCACGGTTGGCAGCGTAGAACCAGTTCGCATTGTGATTTTCACTGATCTGCACTGCCCATTTTGTGCACGGCTACACCGAGAACTGCAATTGCTTGACGCGCGGTTGGAGCGCGGGGGCGCCACTGTTCACATTAGACACACTCCGTTCTCGCGCATTCATCCGGATGCGCGACTCGCTTCTGCTGCGGTCGTATGCGCGGCTCAACAAGGTCGATTGCGAGAGTACGTTGACGTGGCGTTCTCTGAATCGCACTTTGCGTCGAGCGATTGGCAATCGCTCGCGCAGCTCTCCGGCCTTGCAAGTACCTCGAAGTTTCAGGAGTGCTTGCGAGATCCAGTCACCGATAGACGCGTCGGTACCGACGTTGCGCTCGGGCGCACGCTTGGTGTCGAGGCAACGCCGACAACTTACATCGAAGGACGAATGATGCGCGGTGCAATCTCAGCAGACAGTTTCGCCATCGAGATCGAGGCGGCGAGAGCCCGCGCCCGGAGGAACAGGTGAGCGGCTTCAGTGTGGGCGCTCGCCGAAACGTACTTGCTGTGCTTGGCTTCGTCGCTGCTGCGTTCGTTCCGAGCTCTATCCGCGCGCAGCAACCGTTGGTCGTCGACTTCGGACTGACGCCGGCAAAGCGACTGACGCTCGCGCCGAGTACCCTTGCGTCCGTCGGCGACTCGGATGACGCCCCGGAGACGATGTTTCAGTCGATGACGACGGCTCTCCGGTTGGGAGACGGCCGTTTGGTAGTGGGTGACGGGTCCGCAAACAGACTCGTCGTCTTCGACCGGCGCGGCGCTTTGGTTGGCACGCTCGGGCGCGCCGGAGCCGGTCCGGGTGAGCGAAGGTCACTTACGTGGGCGAGGCACCAGGCGGGTGATTCGATTGTTGTGTACGATCGTGGCCTCCGGCGCCTTTCCCAGTACGTCGATGGCGATTTCACAAGATTATGGTCGCTATCGGACTTCGGACCCTTCGAAACTCCGATTGACGCCGTTGGTATGCTCGCTGACGGCACTCTGATTCTGCGGCGAGCCATTGCTCCAGCAACCGGCACGGGCAGCACACGCTCTCGCGACGAACTGCTTGCAGTGGATGTGTCGTCGCGTCGCTCGCGCCGACTCGTGGAGTTCGACGGCGATGAGATGTATCTGCGAAGCAGCTCGAGCGGCGGACGCATTCTCGGCACTCCACCGATTCGACGGGCCGCGTTGGTTGCAGTGGGACAGTCGCTCGTAGTTGTGGGCGATTCGGAATCGGGCCGCATCAGAGTCGTGCGTGCAGATTCTGCCCTCTCGATTGAAGTTGAGGTGAGGGATGGGGATCGAACGCTTACCGACGCAGGTATCAGCGCACGCCTCGACGAAATGCTGAGAGAGCGACCACGCGCAGTGTCGCCGCAGTGGGAGCAGCTGCAGCGAGAGATGATCGCTTCGGAGAAGTTCCCCGCGTTTGGAGACCTCTTCGTGGACGATCTCGACCGTCTATGGATTCAGCGATGGGACCGACGGCGCAGCGGAGGTCAGCTGTGGGCGGTTGTCGACCTTCGCACTAGTGAAGTGATCCGCGCGGAGCTTCCGCGACACTGCCGTCCGACGCAGGTCGCAACAAATCAGCTTACGTGCGTGCGGAGTGATCCCGAGGACGTCCCGGCAGCGACGACTTATCGCGTGTCTGTGCGATAGCGCGGCTCAACAGCCCGGCGCTCGCCGACAGTTTCCGTCGAGTGGCGCCGGTCTGCGCTTACGCCAGTTCCTTTAGCGCGTCCTGGTAGTTCACGCCCTCGGAGAGCCGCTGGTACACATGCGCGATCACCTCGGGGCTCGCGAGCAAAAAGCGGCAACGCGCGGCGCCATTGGAGCGGCACTCGACTTCCTGGCAGCCCAACTGGCCATCGGCCACACGACCAAACACATCGGCGAGCATTCCCGCCGTGTAATAGCAGCTGGGATACGGCATATTCGCCGCTGCATCCGACTCGGCCCAATCTGGCGAATCAAACGCGACGGCCGCGTCTCCGATCGGCTCGAGCGTTACGGTGCCCCAGCCAGTATCTGAGAAGAAACGCGCCGCGGCCTGCTGGAACTGCGCGTACGCCAGCAATTCCGGCGCCGCCATGCCGTTGGCTGCGCACCACGAGCGCATCGCGGCGAGGACGCTTTCGCCGCCCGCGAAGCCCGCCTCCTGCAGCACGCCGGCAAAGCCGTCGCCGAGGTCGCGATGAAGCGAGGCGCGCAGCGACGTGAGCGACGCGCGCGGAATTGCGGAGAGCGCCGAAGCGCCGAGTGTGAACGGGGTCATATCAGACCTTAAGAAGGGTCAGCGGCCCAACAGACGCAAGAGTTCGGCCTCATCAATCACTGGAACGCCGAGCTCCTTCGCCTTCTCCAACTTGCTTCCAGCCTCTTCGCCGGCGACCACGAGATCTGTGGCTTTCGACACCGAACTCGTGACTTTGCCACCGGCGTTCTCCACTAACTCCGTGGCCTGCGGCCGCGAGAGTGTGGGGAGTGTCCCAGTGAGGACGATTTTCTTGCCCTTAAAGACACCATCTGCGTCAGCAGCGCGGGGTTCGTCCATCTTGAGGCCAGCGTCCTGCAGGCGGCGCACCAGCGTCTGCATCGGTGGCGACTCAAACCACTGCCGAACCGACTCGGCCATCGTGTGGCCAACCCCGTGAAGCGCTTCGATGTCGTCCAGAGTGGCCGCGGCGAGCGCGTCCATCGTGCCAAAGCTGCGTGCGAGCAGTTTTGCCGACTCCGCGCCCACGTGGCGAATGCCGAGCGCGTTGATCAAGCGCGACAGCGTCTGTTGCTTGCTCGCTTCGATGGCTTCGACGAGTGCAACTGCGCTCTTGGTTTGGAATCCTGGCACGCCACTTTCGGGATCATCTTTGCGCGGCACCAACTGATCTGCGGTGATGCTGTAGATGTCCGCGGCGTCACTGACGAGTCCCTTGGCGATCAATTGCTCGAGGCGCTGATAGCTGAGGCCGCGAATGTCCATGCCTGCGCGCGACACAAAGTGCGCGAGCGCTTCGATGCGACGTCCGCTGC
>JAYUWY010000150.1:0-1937 GCA_043753285.1 Gemmatimonas sp.
ATCTGGCCTGCACCCGCGCGAATTGCCGCGATGAGATCAGGCCGCGTGCTGTGCAACGCGGGGAACAAGCCAAACACAAAGCCCGTCACCAACGCCAACGTCGCGGCGAACAACATCACCCGCACGTCGAGCGCGAACGTCATCGACGAACTCGCATCCGGTGGCAACAGCGTCGAGATCCCGGTCATCGTCCACTGCGCGACGAGCAAGCTCACCGCACCGCCGAGCACCGCGAGCACCATCGATTCCGTGAGCAGCTGCGACATCAAGTGCCCCCGCGTGGCGCCGAGTGAGAGACGCACGCCCATCTCAGTGGCGCGCCCCGCTCCGCGCGCGAGCAACAGATTGGCCACGTTGGCACAGGCAATGAGCAACACCGTGCCGGTGATGGCGAACAACAGAATGAGTGGCGTCTGGGCGTTCGCGTGAATGCTGCTCTGCCCGCGACGGCCCTCGGCCAGCACAACCTTCTTTGAGCGGAAGCGCTCCATCGTCTGCTCGCTCATTCCTTCTTGGAGCGGCGCCTCGACTTCGTTGATGATGGGGCCGTACACCGCGTTAAGACCAACGGCGGCCTGTTCCATCGTCGCGCCGTCCTTGAGGCGCCCAAACACATACATCCAGTACTCACGACGGCTCTCGTAGCCCGTGTATGGCGCGGTCGCAAACGCACCGCGCATTGCCATCGGCACATAAATCAGCGGACGTGAACCCACCGTCGTGCCCTCAAACCCACTCGGCGTCACACCGATGATCTCCATCGTGCGGCCGTTCACAATCATGGTCTTGCCCACCACGTCGGCGCGCGAAGCAAATCGGTCGCGCCAGAGGTTGTGGCTAATCACCACGACGTCGTGGCTGTTGATGACTTTGTCGTCGTCGGGCGTCATGAGGCGGCCAGCGGCCGGCTTCACGCCGAGAATCGAGAAGTACTGCCCCGACACCCACATGCCTTCGCCAACACTCGGTTCGTTCTCAATGGAAAGACTCGCGCCAAACAAACGGTGGCCCGCGATGCCTGCCAGCGAGGTCTGCTCACGTTCCATGTCGCGGAACATCGGATACGACCAAATCTCGTCGCAGTCGCCCGCTTGATTACACGACGTGCTGCCCGGCATGGGGCCAGGCGCCGTGATGTTCACCAACGTCGCAGGCGCGCGCACCGGCAGCGAGCGAATCAGCAGTTGGTCGAACATCGAGTAGATGGCCGCATTCGCGCCAATGCCAAGCGCGAGCGAGAGCACCGCCACCGCCGTCACGAACGGCGTCTTGCGGAGCATCCGAAAAGCGAGCGTGAGCTGTCGCATCGTAGACCGATGAAGTGAAAACAATCGGGGGACTGTAGGGCGTCAGCACTCTGACACTCCCAGTCCCCCAAAGGTTTGGTGACTTCTTGGCCTACGCCCCCGCCGAAGCGGGGGTTTCGCTGAGCTTAGCTATTGTCGCGCGGAATGCCGAGAATCGTGTAAATCGGGATGAGCAGAGCCGAGTAGTACTCACGGGTGGCATCAAACCACGCGAAGATCTGACGGAGAACTTCCTGTTCCTCTTCCGTGAGCGGCGCTCCCTCAGCGCCAGTCACCGTGACGTTCTCGCCGCCGTCGGTCGTAATCGTGGCGAACAGGCGATCGCCAACCTTTACGGTCACCGTGCCGCCTTCGAACTTGCTCAGCGTGCCGGAGATCTGAACCTTCGTCAGCCCGCGCTGCAACACACCGTTAATCGTGAAGTTCTGCTCGCCCACCGCCAGCGTCGTGCGGGTCGCGGTGTTACGCGACGGCACGAGCGTGCGCCACGTGGCCGTCACGGTGCCGTTGGTGAGGTTCACGCCCACATTGAGCGAGAAGGTCACCGTGTTCACGCCGATGCCCGCCGTGCCGTCCACGCGGAAGCTCGGCAACATCGCCGTGCCGCCCTTCGTGACGACGTACTCGAAC
>JAYUWY010000151.1:0-3887 GCA_043753285.1 Gemmatimonas sp.
TTGCCGATCTGATCCACGTACTCCTCGTAGCTCTTTTTGATTTCTTCCTTGAAGACGGCCTTCAAGTTTCCGTCGCGCAAACCCTGCTCGCGCTTATCGGGCAGGTAGGCAATCATGTCCGACACCAACGCGCGAGCCAACCGGCGCGCCTTCAAGTTGGGATCGTTGGACAAGAACGGATTGACCGGCTTGCGCGCCGTGCCGCCCGCAGGCGTCAACGCGGCGGGCCGCGCCGGCGCTGCCGCCTGCGACACGCGCGGAATCGACAGCGGCGACGGCGTCGATGCCGTCATCGGCTTGAGCGGCGTCAGCGCCGGACGTGCCAACGGTCCAGACGGACGCATCGGCGGCTGCACCGGCGCCGCCGCTGCAGGAGCGACCGGCGGTGCCATCGGCGGTGCCATCGGCGGTGCCATCGGCGGACGCACTGCGGGAGCCATCGCCGGGCGCGGGGCGGCCGCGGCCGGAGGCATCGGCGGACGCGCGAGAGCGGGCGGAGCCACCGGTGCCCCCGGAATAGGCGGCGTGACCAAGGGCGGCCGCGACTGCGTCGTACGCGCCGGCACGCCAGGCACGGGCGGGCGCGGTGCGGACGGAATCGCGCTACCCGGAATCGGAGGCGTCAGTTTCGCGGCCGACGTGCGTACCGGCGGCTCCGAGCGCGGAGGCGCCGGAGGTGTCGGCATGGCGGGCATCGCGGGAACTGGCGGTGTCGCAGCACGCGGAGCCACTGGTGCCGGAAAGCTCGGCGTCCGTGGCGCTGCTGGTGCCATCGGTGCTACCGAGGCTACCGATGCTACCGATCCTACCGGTGCCGTCGGCGCCGCCGGAGTCGGGGCGAACGCCTGCGGCGCCGCCTCGGCTTCCGAGTCCATTACCGCGCGCTCAGAACCGCCCCATGCAGGCGCGGCCGAGGCGCCGCCACTCGTCACCAAAGCAGGCGCACCCGGCGCGCCCACGCGCATCACGGCACCACACACCGAGCAGCGTGCGCGCACGCCGCCGGCTGGCACCTTCGCTGGATCCACTCGGAAAACCGACTGGCACTCGCCGCAACTCACATTCACTGCGTATCCCCCACGTTGGCCGCTCGCTGAGTTCCCGACGGTGTCTCCCCTGCTGGACCGTCACCGCGACGATCCACTGAGAACACCGATCCGTATTTCGTCTTGGCGTAGCTCTTCATCTCTGTTGCGAGCTCACTCACCTGCCCCGCATGCGTGAACACGCGCCGCTCGTTCGTTACGACACCAATCGACAACGTCATCAGCGGCACCTTATGCAACTGCCCGCGACGATCCTTTCCAAAATAATACCCGGCGCGCCGATCCTGCTCGGAGTACTGATACGGGATCAGCGTATCGAACACTTCCACAATCACACCACAGATGTCGTTCACGAACTCCGTCGGGATGATACACAGGAAGTCATCCCCGCCAATGTGACCCACAAACCCCTTCTCGCCGCAGCTGCCCTTCACGACGTCGTGCAAGATGCGTGACAAAATACGAATCACGCGATCGCCGTCGTAGTAGCTGTAGCGATCGTTGTATTCCTTAAAGTGGTCGAGATCCGCGTAGCACACCGCGAACTGCACGCCTGACTCAATGCGGCGCGTCATTTCAAGCTCAATCTCAATCGTGCCCGGCAGACGCGTCGACGGATGCACAAACGTGTCGCGATCACTGCGGCGCAGCATTGCATCCAAACGCAGCGTCACCTCGTGCGCGCCCAATCCGTCGCGCAGCACTTCGTCCGCGCCGGCATCAAACGCCGCAGCAAACGACGCATCGTCGTCGCGCGTGCAGAGCATCACTGGCACGATGCCCGTGAAGGAATCTTGCTTGAGGCGACGGCACATCTTGATGGCTGCCACCGGATGCTGTCGTGCATCCACGAGCACCAGGCGCGGCCGACCGCGCAGTGCCATCTGCATCACCTCATCCGCATCCGCATATCGGCGAGAGGGAACGCTACGGCTTTCAAGCCACGCCCGCACGGAATCGGGCAGGGCCTGGCCATCGGGCGTGAAGATGAGGGCAGCGCCTTGGGGCAAGTGGTCAGCGCGAGGGTGAAAGGCGAAACGTAGAACGGCCCGCGAACAGTGTCAAATCACTGGCGGACAAGCAGTTGCACGCTCGGCCAGCAGAACCGGGATACCCTGCTCCACCGGGTACGAAACCCGACACGAATTGCACACGAGTTCTGGTGCTGCGCTACTCCCGGCGTCCACCAAGTCGCCTCGGCAACGCGGGCACACCAACAGAGCGCGCACAGCAGCGGGAATAGCATTCATCGTGACGTGTCCTCCGGCAGGCGATATCCCAGTCGCGCGAGCGCGTGAGGATCCTTTCGCCAGTTTTTGAGTTCTTTGACCCACAAATCGAGATAGATCGGACGTCCCACGAGCGGCTCGATGCGCGCGCGCGCCGCTTGGCCAATTGCTTTGATGCGACTTCCACCCGCACCGATAACAATGCGCTTCTGACTGTCGCGCTCGACGTACATCACTGCACGAATGTACACAGGATCATCCGCTTCGCGGAACTCGTCAATCACGACGGCAATACCGTATGGCACCTCGTCGTCGAGCTGCTCAAGCACAGTTTCGCGTAAAAACTCTGACACAAAAAAGCGCATTTGCTGCGTGGAGACGTCGTCCTTGTCGTACAAGAACGGCGTCAGCGGGAGCGACGCGCGTACGGCGGCTAGCAACTCCTCCAGCCCCGCTCCAGTTACCGCGGAGATCCACATCCCATTGGGCGCGAGTGCGGTGAGCTCGTCTCGGCGCGAGGCGCTGACTTCATCCAGCTTGTTGAGCACAAGAATCACCGGCGCCTTGGGCCGATGCGGAAGCTGCGCGAGTGCGACAAGATCTTCTGGCTTGTCCTGCTTGGCATCCACCAGGTAGAGGATTACGTCGGCGTCCTCGATGGCCTTGTGGGCGCTGTGCAGCATTGCGCGATGGAGCGCGTAGCGCGGTTCGAGCAGACCTGGCGTGTCGAGAAAGATGAGCTGCGACGAATCGTCGCTGAGAATACCGACGACGCGCTCGCGCGTGGACTGGGGTTTTGGCGACACGATGGCGAGCCGCTCCCCAACCAGCTTGTTGAGCAGCGTGCTTTTACCGGCATTGGGTCTGCCGACGAGGGTGGCGAAACCGGCTCGTGTGGTGACTTCAGAGTTCATCGAGAGAACGACGAGCGAGGGTGGGGAAAAACCACAGGAAAACGGTAGGAAAAACACGAAGGCCCCAGTCGAGTGAACGACTGGGGCCTTCAATGAGGTGCCGGCGACGGCCTACTCTCCCGCGACCTCTCGGTCGGAGTACCATCGGCGCTGTAGGGCTTAACGATCGTGTTCGGGATGGGAACGAGTGTGGCCCCTACGCTCTAGTCGCCAGCGAAGTGGAGACAACGGAGGTGATAGTAGTGTTCGTGTATTGGCGAATCGCATGATTGTTAGATCGTGCGAAGCTCTGCGGTTGTATTCCTTCCCCAGAGTTCTCTTTCGAGATACTTGGGGAGTAGTCAAGCCGCACGGGCGATTAGGATTGGTTAGCTCGGAGGTCATTGCTGACGTTCCACTTCCAACCTATCGACGTGGTGGTCTCCCACGGCCCTTTAGGGGAGTCAAGCTCCCAGGGAGAGTTCATCTTGGGGACAGCTTCCCACTTAGATGCTTTCAGCGGTTATCTGTACCGATCATCGCTACCCGGCGGTGCTTCTGGCGAAACAGCCGGGACACGAGCGGATCGTCCGACTCGGTCCTCTCGTACTAGAGTCCGCGCCCCTCAACTCTCCAACGCCCACAGCGGATACAGACCGAACTGTCTCACGACGTTCTGAACCCAGCTCATGTACCACTTTAACCGGCGAACAGCCGGA
>JAYUWY010000152.1:0-3878 GCA_043753285.1 Gemmatimonas sp.
GCACTCGATGCTGCAGAGCGCGAACACCGAATCGCCCGCGACGCGGCGCGTGCGCGTCAGCACTCGCCGACCAAGCGCGTCATACCGGAACTCGTCCCAGGAACCGCTGCGCCCGGACGCATCGTCCGAGTAGTAGCGCTGTGTCGCCACGAGCCGGTCATCCGTGCCGAAGTAGTTGCGGGTCGCCGTGTACACCTCGGCGCCGCTCGTGTAGCTGTGTGTTCCCGCGCGTGACACCGCGCCGGTGCTATCCGTGGCGGCATACACGGTGTCCACGTAAAAGGGATCACCAGGCAGTCCCGGGCGCAACGGGCGCTTGGCGGTCAGCGCCCCACGCGAGTTGAAGTACGACACCTGCGGATACGGGGAACTCACGGCACCCTTGTCCGCTCGGCGGTAGAACACCTGCCCCAGCGCCGTCACCCGGAACTGCTCCGCTTCCCACCAAGCGCCGCCCCTGGTGGCCTCGGTCGCGAGTACCGCGCCGTGGCCGGTGTACCACACGCGCGAGGTGTACGCGCCGACGTCGGCTACGACGCTCGACACGAACGCAGCGCGAATCTTGCCGCGCGCGTCGTACTCCATCGAATCACTCATCGCGATGCTGCCGTCGCCGCGCGCACGGACGCGACGAACAAGGTTGTCCTCGACATCGAAGCGCCGTCTCTCCGTAACTCCAAGCGTCGGAACGCCGGCGACAACGCGCGAGATCTTGACCAGCGTGTCGCGCCCGGCCGCGTCGTACACGTACGCGGCGCGCGTCTCGCCTTGCGCCACCGAGTCGAGGAGACCACGCTGTGACGAGTAGAAATACGAGATTTGGCCGTCGGACTGACTTGCGGGAAGCGAGAGGGCCGTTCGCCGGCCGCCGATGTCATAGGTGTATTGGAGGCCGAAGACCGAGGTCGTGAACGAGCTCGTCAGATAGCTTCGGATGCTTGTAGAGTCGCTACGGAGCGCCCCGTTCGCGTAGTAGCCGCGCGAGATGCGTGCGTGGATGTTGTCCGCGCGCGCCAGACCTCCGGCGTAGTCATAGGTCATTCGGACCGTGTCCGCCGGCACAACGAACGCGGAACCGGCATTTGGGAAGATCGGGAAAATCATCCAACAGGTGGGAGTGCCGCCGGTAAGGAAATGCAGCTCTCCGTACGTAAAACCGCTGCATCCAGCGCTCGCGTGCGTCCGTGCTTCCACGGTCCGCTGAGAGGCGCGGTTCGCCGCGTCGAACTTGTACCGCATCACGCCGCCGCTGCGCATCGAGTCCACGGCAGGGTTCCCAGCAAGATCATAGGTCCTCACTCGCGGACCTGTCCCGACCGAACTCGAAAGCAGGCGGCCGATCCGATCGTACACGCGCAAGTCGTCACTTGGATCGAATCGCAGCGGAGATCCTTCGCAGGGTTGCGGTGTGCCCGGGGGGCAGTTGTCGTAGCTCGAGAAGTTCGGTCTCGCAACGGTCTTGATTCGCGTCGGTCGGCTCTCTTGATCGTACGAGAACGTGGTGACGAGCGTGTCCGCGTACACCGGCGTTGTATCGGTGGGTGCCACAGTAAGTGTGTAGGGAAGCGCGGCGGACCAAGAGCGCGATTGCGCAACGCGCCCCCTGATGTCGTACAGCGTCTCGCCCCGGATCACTTTCAGGAGCGTGTCGGTCACAACGTCCGTCGAGGAAACAGCTACAGAATCGCGCCCCAGCACGTCAAGTGAAAGGCGAACAATGGCGCCACCCGGCGTGCGCGTACGCACCGCGTTCCCAAGCGTCGGCTCGTAAGTAATCTCGGTTGCCACTGAGGCTCCGGGCGCAAACGCGCGCTCGAGTCGACCATCGGGAAGGTACTCGAATCGGGCGTCCCACTCGATGCTGTTCCCCGTCCTCGCGGTGAGAAGATTTCCTGTTGACGCGTCGTAGCTGCGGTATGCGATGAGACCATTCGGGTCCTTGACCTCAATTGGATACTCCCAACTCGCATGCCAATTGATCGTCGTGACGGCGTTTGTCGCTGTGAAGGGATGGTGCACGATCATCGAATCGAGGAGTCCTCGAGCCGTGTACTTCGCGAGTGTGCGGAGTCCTGCTGCGTCCTCCATCTCACTGACTAAGGCAGGGTGCGTCGTTGAGTAACGCAGCCGCACCTCGCCGCCGACTGGATCGCGCACGCGCAATGGAGCTCCGAGCGAGTTCAGCCACCACTTCGACACGTCTACGACGTCGCCACGAGGTCCGTCGAGCCGAGTGTACACGGAGTCCGCAACATGCGCTTGCCCCGCGGCTCCAGTGCCTCGGCCCTGACCTTCGGCAACTCGGAACGCGTGCACAATAACGTCGGTCGCGTTAGCGAGGACGCTCGAGGACGCGAGCCGCTGAGACGCATCGAATGTGAAGCTCGTGAGCACCCCCATCCGGTCGCGTCGCCCACTCACTCGATACGGTCCGCTTCCGCTGACCGCCGCCGCCCCGCCAAACTCGAAACGTACGCCCGTCGAGTCGTGAAACCCGATGGAGTCGGTCCGAGGACGGTTTGAGCCAGCAAGAAGCGAACCGGTACGTGACTGAATCTGAACGACCCTCGCCCCAGTAGGAGAGGGCAGCGGCAATTCCACACGCTCAAGCGCGCCGCTACCGGAGTATCCGAAGACGTACGCAACAGCCCGCGTCCCCGACGGCACGATGATGCTGTCGAGTCGGCTTCCGGAGCCGTACACGAAGCGAGTGACCTCCGAGAGGCGGTTGACGGTACGCGAGTGACGTCCTTGAGCGTCGAACTCCACGCGGAGCGCGTTCGCTTCTCGCCGAGTGTGACCGGTACACTGTGCGCCGGATGACACCGCAACGATTGAATCAACCCGCTCTAGTGGGTCGCCGATCCAAGTACAGGTGCCAGGAATCTTGCGGAACGGTCTCACACTCGCATCGCCCCCCACCCACAGAATCGTGGAAGCGGTGTCAGACGACATCACCAGCTGTTCCAAGCCAGCCAGCCACCACCCCGCGTTGAACGGAGAGCCGAGGCGATTCACAACAAGAAGGTCTCCACTCGCGGAGTACGTTGCGCCTCCGCTTCGCGCGATGTCGAGGCGATACGGATGACGCCCCGTCGGGACCGTCGCGCCATCAAATGTCGCGAGAACCCGCCGCCGCCCGCCGGTACCCCAGTCCGCCGCCGCCCAACTCCCAGCGGCAAAGCTCTGTCCGGCAAGTGGTCCCCCGGCAGTGAAGACGACGGTGGCCGTGTATGTCTCTCCACCGACCGGTGCCGTGATGCTGAGATTCGCTGCAATTGCAGGAAACGGATGCGCTGTGTTCGAGTGGTAGACAAGACTCGGCGCCCGCGCGCGGCCCCGCGTGTGTATCTGAGGAAGCGCGTACGTCAAGCGCAAATCGCCACACTCCAGCGCTGCTCCCGGTCCGACGGCGACGGATACACAAAGTGAGTGGTCGAGGATGCCGGTCGGATTGATGAGAGTGACACCGTTCGAGAGGGCTGCAACTGGTGTCGACGTGAGTTGTGCAAACGCAGAGTCTCTGAGCGAGCCCGCGACCGCTCGTAGCCACACGCGTCCTCGCTGCCCGTCGCTGCTCCGCGCCGTCGCGGCCACGGTAACTTGCGTGGAGCTTTCAGCCAGAAGGTTGACGCTGGTCTGAGATGGAGCACCCACGTTCGAAAGACTATCTGTCACGGCGGTCAAGGCGACAGTCTGGGAGGCGGCGCCCAAGTTGTGCACGTGGAAGCGCAAGATCTGCGCGGATGCCGGCGCAGCATCCAAGTACACGTCCTCGGCAACGACGCGGATTCCGGCCCACGGCGTCGGCGAGACAAACGAGAATGTCAGGAGCCGACTGAAGAGTCCGGTGTTGTCTTCGATACTTGCGCGAATCG
>JAYUWY010000153.1:0-1930 GCA_043753285.1 Gemmatimonas sp.
GCGCTGGGTGTTTCGCGTCATCTCCAGCGACTCCGCAAACGGCGTAGACCTCGCGCAGTTCGCCGAGCGCATCGGCAAGCGTCGCGCCGTCGTGCTGTATGAAAACGACGCGTACGGCCGCGGACTCGCGGATGCATTCCGTCGCACGTTCAAGGGCACCGTGTTGGGATTCGATCCCATCGATGCCGAAGGACGCGACGCCGAGGTGTACGTCGCGTGGGCCAAGTCGCAGCGCGCGGATCTCGTGTTTGTTGCGGGCACCGAGCGCTCGGGGATCGCACTGATGCGTGAAGCGCGCACGCAGTCGTTCACCGCTGACTTCTTAGGTGGCGATGGATGGACGGGCGTCGTGCTCGACCCGGTCGCGGCTGAAGGCGCGCTCGTTGGCGCACCATTCACATCCATGGATCCGCGCCCAGAAGCACAGCGATTTGTCACAGCGTTTCGCGAGAAGTACAGCGCTGATCCCGACGGCAACGCCGCGCTCGCCTACGACGCCGTGCAAGTGTTTGCCGCCGGCCTGCGCGCCGTGGGTCCGGATCGCGTGAAGCTGCGCGAATGGATTGCGGGACGCACCACACGTTCCTCTGTGGCTGGCGTCACGGGACAGATTGCGTTCCAAATCACGGGAGATCCCGTGGGCAAGTCGTTCGTGATGACGCGCGTTCGTAACGGTGTGCTCGTCCCGGCGGAGGGCGCACGATGATTCGCTTCGACACCATCCGCAGCCGCCTCATCGCGGGCCTCACGATTATTGTTGGTCTGCTCGTGGTGGCCGGCATTGTCGGTCGCGCCGCTATCGGCAGCTTGAGCGACGAAATGGGCCGCGCGCTCGGCAATGTGCGCCGCGAATCCACCATGAGTGCGACGCTCACCACCAACGTGGCGCTGCACATCACCGCTGGACGTCGCTACCTCGAGCGCGGATTGCCCGAGGATCTCACGGCATTCCGTGAGTCGGGTTGGAAGGCGCACGAAGCACAGCGCGCGCTCAACGCGAGCGAAGGACTGAACTCCGCCGAAGTCGCACTCGTCGCCACGATTGACGAACGGCTCTCCGCACTCGAGACGGCGTTCGCTGCGGCGCACCGCATGCGGGACTTGGAACGACTCGCTGCTGCAGACGCACGCGTCGCGCTCACGCGCGACATCGAGTCCGCACTCTCCAGCGACATCGAACGACTCGGCGCACTGCGCGCCGCGCAGCTCGCAATCACCACCAACGACTTGCAGTCTGAAGCCGCGCAGCGTCAGCGATTCCTGCTGTTCGTTGTCGTCGGTGCCATCATCCTCGGCTTGGGCATCGTCACCACCGTCGTGCGCTCCATCTCCGGGCCGCTCGGCCAGTTGCTCGCGCATGCGCGTGCACTCAGCCGCGGGGAGCTCGACATTCGCACCGATACCGATTTGCCCGGTGAGTTCCGTGAACTCGCCGAAGCTATGAACAATTCTGCGGCCAACTTGTCGCGCGTCGCGTCAGTGGCGAGCAGCACGTCCGAAGAAGTCGCGACGTCCGCGCACCAGCTCACGTCCGCAGCCGAACAAGTGTCGTTGGCTGCGACGCAAACCGCCTCGGCGATGTCGGAAGTCACCGAAGGCGCTGAAGTCCAAGTCGCATCGCTGCGCGACGCAGATCTTGCACTCGAAGGCGTACGCATGCGCGCCCACGAAGTGCGTGCCGGCGCCGAGGAAGTCACCGATCTCGCAGGTGAGATTGCTCGCCTCTCGCGTGAGAAGCGTCAAGAAATCGCGCGCTCGCGCACGATGCTCGCTGAGATTCGCGCGTCGGTGGATCACGCCGCACTCGAAGTGAAGGAGCTCAACGCCACGGCGGAGAGCATCAATCAGTTTGTGGGCATCGTGAGTCGCATCGCCGAACAGACGAATTTGCTTTCGTTGAACGCGGCAATTGAAGCCGCGCGCGCTGGTG
>JAYUWY010000154.1:0-1923 GCA_043753285.1 Gemmatimonas sp.
AGCTCAGGTGGTTAGAGCGCACGCCTGATAAGCGTGAGGTCGGAGGTTCAACTCCTCCCAGGCCCACTCCGGCACTAGACGCCCCTTCGCCTTTTCGGCGGAGGGGCGTTTGCTGTTTCTCGTCACCAGGCGCAACGCGCTGGTGATAGCTCGCCCCGCACTCGGCGGCAGACTGGCGGATGTCCTATTGCTCAACCCGCCGAGCCGAGCGTACGCTATGGGTATGGCCGCTTTACTTGAATCCGAGTGGACTGCCGAGCGCTGGCGCGCGCTGCCGGAAGACGGCAGGCGCTACGAAGTGTTGGATGGCGAGCTCTACGTGAGCCCCGCTCCGACTCCGCCGCACCAGCGAGTCGTGGAGGAACTCTTTCTCCTGCTACGCCCGTGGTCCAAGTCCGAACGCGTTGCGCGCGTCGGTATGTCGCCAGCGGACATTGAATTCTCAAAGCACCGCGTGCTGCAGCCAGACCTCTACGCGATTCCGATGCGCACTCGGCCCCCGCGAGAATGGTCGGAGAGTCGCGATCTCATCCTCGCGGTCGAGGTGTTGTCGCCGGGCAGTGCCCGAGCTGACCGCCACCGAAAGCGACTGATCTACCAGTCGGAGCAGGTCGCGGAGTACTGGGTGGTGGACCCAGACGCGCGTCTCGTTGAGCGCTGGCGGCCTGATGACCATCGTCCGGAAATACTCAGCGACACGCTCTCGTGGACGCCGGTGTCCAACGGCCCGACTCTAAGCCTTGACCTGCCGGCGCTGTTTCGGGCGGCGCTCGACGAGAGTTGACAAATCAAAAAAAGCTGATATGTTCCCATCGTGACCACTGCCACCCGCCCAGCCAAAACACACGCCGCCCGCACCGCGCAGCTCTTTCACGCGCTGTCCGACGAAGCGCGCGTTGAGATCGTCCAGATCCTGCTCGACGGCGAGCACTGCGTCTGCGATCTCATTGATCACCTCGACATCGCGCAGTCGCGCCTGTCGTACCATCTCAAAGTGCTCAAGGACGCAGGCCTCGTCTCCGACCGCCGCGACGGCCGCTGGTCGTACTACGCGCTCGAACGTGAGTCTTTCACGGAAGCCGAACGTCTACTAGCTGCACTGCGCCCGCTCACGGGCAAGCGCATCGCCGCCAGCTGCTGCTGACTTTTTTTAATCTGTCGTATCAACTTTTCTTGCTGAGGAAACCCCCGATGGAACAGCTCAAGCGCCGCCCTACTGAAGCCTCCGAATCCGTTGACGTTGTGCGCGACAAAGTGCGTGACCGCTACGGCGATGCCGCGCGCCGCGTGCTCGAAGGATCTGCCGCCAGCTGCTGCGGCCCCGCCGAAGGCTCAAGCGGATGCTGCGGCAGCACGACCGATTCGTGGGATCCCATCACTTCGGATCTCTACGATGAAGGCCAAGCCGCGGGTATTCCTGCCGAAGCCCTCCTCGCGTCGCTGGGCTGCGGCAATCCCACGCTCCTCGCCAATCTCAATCCCGGCGAAGTCGTGCTCGACCTCGGCTCCGGAGGTGGCATCGACGTGCTGCTCTCGGCCAAGCGCGTCGGGCCCACGGGCAAAGCGTACGGCCTCGACATGACCGACGAGATGCTCGCCGTAGCCAACGCCAACAAGGAGCGCGCAGGCGCAACCAACGTGGAGTTCTTGAAGGGACACATCGAAGAGATTCCGCTGCCCGACAACACGGTGGATGTGATCATCTCCAACTGCGTGATCAATCTCTCGGGCGACAAGCGAAAGACACTCGCCGAAGCATTCCGCGTGCTGAAGCCTGGCGGTCGCTTTGCAGTGAGCGACGTAATCGTGCGCGGCGCAGTGCCCGCCGACGTGCGCCGGAACATGGAGCTGTGGATGGGTTGCGTCGCCGGCGCGCTTGAAGAGCAGGAGTTCCTCTCGCTGCTCAGTGACGTGGGCTTCGCG
>JAYUWY010000155.1:0-3860 GCA_043753285.1 Gemmatimonas sp.
GTGCGCTCTTCCTGGCCGCTCAGTTCGGGATGCTCATGAAGGTCGCGACGCCATTCCACAACCTTGGGCATCACTGCGCCAAGCCGCCGATCGAGCTCCGCCGAGAGCGCGGTGCCCTGCTGGGCGCCCAGCGGCGCGACGACGGTGCAGGCGAGAAGACAGGCGCGGAAAAGTCGCATCAGCAGGAGCCTTGGCAGAGTGAGTGAGGATTTCAAAGATGGAGCCAATCCCACGGCGGCAGAAGTCCTCCCGACTTCGTAGATTCCGCACATGCCCCCGGGACCCTCTCTGCAGCAACTCGCAGCCGTCGCCGAAGAGTTCGCCACGGTACGACAGCGCTTCGCGGCACTCGACGCCACCACCACCGACGCTGAGTGGGCCGCGCGCCCCACTCCGGACTCGTGGGCAGTGGCCGAGTGCATCGCGCATCTGAATCTCTCATCGGCCGCGATGATCCGCCGACTGCGCGGCGCATTCGCTGAAGCGCATACGCTCGCGCCCGTGAGCAACCGCAAGTACAAAGGCACAATGCTCGGCCGCTTTCTCGCGCGAATCGTTGGCCCCGCGCCAGTCGTGATGGGATTCGTGATGGGGAAGTCCAAGACGCCGCCACCGTTCGTGCCCGGCAGCGACCTGCCGCGCGCCAAAGTCGTAGAAGAGTTCCGCAAGTGGAACACCGAGGAGGCCGCGCTCGTGCGCCAGGCCGAGGGCTTGCAGATCGATCGCGTGCTGCTTGAATCGCCATTCGTGAAACGCGCGATGTACGATGGCTACTCGTCACTCTGGATTGTGGCCCGTCATCAACTTCGTCATCTCGATCAAGCACAACGCGCGCTCACGCGCATTCGGAGCGGGAAATGAGTGTCCCTAGTCGTCTCGCAGGCGCCGTCGGTGAGTGGACCGGCAACAACAAGCTGTGGTTCGATTCCACGAAACCTGCCATCGAGTCCGAGACCATGGCCGTGGTGCAGGAAGAAGCAGCGGGCCGGATGATCGCCGTGCGCTACTCCTGGGGCTACGAGGGCAAAGCACGCGAAGGCATTCTCCTGCTCGGCGACGATCCTGCGACCGGCCGCTGCGATGCGGCGTGGTCAGACTCGTTTCACAACGGCCATCGCTTGATGCCGCTCACTGGTCCCTTGGCTGGTGATGACAATCCGACGGTGACCGGCAGCTACCCAGCGCCCTCTGGGCCCCCGTGGGGTTGGCGCATCACGCTCGAGCACCCATCGCCCAACGCATTCGTGATGCGCATGCACAACATCACGCCTGACGGGAAAGCGGAGTTGGCAGTCGAAGCGTCGTACGCTCGTCGTTGATGGCGTTGACCACATCGAGCGCTGTGCGTGACGCGGCCTCGAGCAGTGGAATGCCAGGCCCCATGTAGCTGCCGCAAAACCAGAGGCGACGTCCGTGCTGCGTTTGCAGTGTGCGCACGAGTCGCGCGCCCTCGAGTGACGATGCGTTCACCAGCGGCCGCTCAAATCGCGCATGCGCCTTGATGGTCTCGCTGCGCGGCTCGACAATCGGATTCCACGTCTGAAACACCGGCGACGCGTTGGCCAATTCCGGCTGCACGCGATTCATCCAAATGGTCGCCATCGGCTTATCGTGCGCCGCGCTGGTGATGAGATTCACCGGCGCCCAGTGCGCGCGATCGCGCGGAGCAAGGCGCGCATCGGTGTGCACAATCACCGCACTCGATTCATACGCAAACCGCTCAAGCGCGCTCTTCTCTTGGCGATACGCTCCGTCGAGCATTGCTGCCGCTTGGTTCGCCTGCGTGGCAATCACCACGTGATCAAAACGTTGCTCGCCACCTTCCCAGCGTACGCGCACGCCGTCGCCATCGGGCGAGATGTGTTGCACCTTCACGCCACAGCGCACTTCGTGCACCGGCTCCGTGAGGCGCCGCACGACTTCGCGCGTGCCGAGTACGACGCGTCGCACACCACCAAACGTGAGACCGCCCGTGAGATAGTCGAGAATCACGCGCGCCGGATACGCGCGCACCGCGGCGTTGGAGCAGGTGCACACCGCAGCAAAGGTGGGAATCAAAAATCCCTCCGCAAAGTCGGCGCTAAATCCCGTACGGTCGAGCCAACTGCCCAGTGGCTCCTCGCTCTCGTGCATTTCGGCGAGCGCCGCAGGCGCCAAGCGATAAAAGCGCACGAGCTCGCGATTGATGCGCAGTGCCTTGCGACCAAACGGCGGCGCGGGGAGGGGAATCGAGTGTCCGCTAATGAGCAGATTCGCGTAGCGATAGTACGCCGCGCCGCCCAGCTCGCTGAACGACCCCGCATAGTTCGTGCGCTCCAACTGCACGCCCAGCTGATGGTACTGCGCAATCAACGTCGGGTAGTAGCCCTCGTACAGCACGCGCAGTGGCACGTCCACACGAAACGTTCCGTTGTCGTGTTGGAGATCGAGCGAGTGCGCGTCCATGCCCACCACCTGGTGGCGCTCGATGAGCGTCACTCGATGGTGCGTGCTCAAACGCCACGCGGCCGAAAGGCCCGCGATTCCGCCGCCGATGACTGCGATGTCGAGTCCCATCCCCATAAAATGCGAGCCCGTAGGCCACAGCGGTACTGAGTACCAGCCTATAGATTCGTGCCATGACCGACGGACTCCAGATTCGCATTGCCACCGCCGCCGACGTAGACGCATGGAGCGCACAGCGCGCACTGCTGTGGCCGACGCAGTCTGCGGCAGAGCACGCCGTCGAGGCAGTACAGTGGATGATGGACTCGTCCACCGATGCGCTGGTGGCCGTCACGCCGGCCGGCACGATGGTCGGATTCGTGGAAGTCGGCCTCCGGAATTACGCCGAGGGCTGCGAGTCGAGTCCGGTGGGTTACGTCGAAGGCTGGTTTGTGGACGAGTCCGCACGACGTCACGGCGTTGGGCGCGCACTGATTCGGGCCGCCGAGGACTGGGCGCGCTCAAGAGGCTGCACGGAGATCGCCTCCGACACCGAAGTCGAGAATGCCGGCTCGCAGGAGGCCCACGAGCGGCTTGGCTACGAGCGCGTGGAGACTATCGTCGTGTACCGCCGAGCCCTGTAGCGACTCGCCGAGGCGCTGACACCTCGCGCAACGCCGCGCCGTAGGACAGCTTATGACCATGCGCATTCAGGACGCTCCAACGCCGCCGCCGTCCACCGGTGTGACGGTTGTGCTACCACCAGTTGGCATTCCGCAGTCGCTCGCCGATCTCGCCACACTGCGCGCTCAGCGCTCGGAGATTGGTACGCAGCTGTCCTCGGCGCAGGGACGTCGCGACGACATTGTGGAGCAGTTGGCCACGGCCTCGACTGTGGAGCGCCCAGGCTTGGAAGCGCGTCTCAAGTTTCTCGATGATCGTATTCTCACGCTTGAGGGCGACCTTCAGCGCGTAGGTCAGTTGATGTCGCAAGCACCGGGCAGCCTACTCACCTCTGAGTCCGAAGCCCCAGTTGGAGGAGGACCATTGAGTTCAGGCGACATCACCGGCATCGCGGTAGTCTTCACAATTTTTGTGTTGGCACCGCTGGCGTTCACTATCGCGCGCCTGCTGTGGCGGCGCGCCACGGTCACGCCGCCCAAGTTGGATACCGCGATGGCTGATCGCATGCAGCGGCTCGAAGAGGGCATTGATACGATCGCCATCGAAGTCGAGCGCATTTCTGAAGGCCAGCGCTTTGTAACGCGCTTGCTCTCAGAGCGCGAGAAGCAGCAGACGGCGCTTCCGCGCGAGTAAGCGCTACGTCGTACTACTCAGCTTGAGTAGTACGACGCGTTTTCTTCGACGTAGCCCTTAGTGAGATCGCAGCCATAGGCCACCACGTGCGCGTCGCCCACGCCGAGCGCGATCTCGAG
>JAYUWY010000156.1:0-3857 GCA_043753285.1 Gemmatimonas sp.
TGCTGCACGTGGCGGGCACCAATGGCAAAGGCAGCGTCTGCGCGATGCTCGAGGGCGTGCTGCGCGCCCGCGGATTGCGCGTTGGCAAATACACGTCGCCGCACCTCGTGGATTTTCGCGAGCGGTTTGTGGTGGACGGCCGCCCGCTTGCCGACGACGCGATTGCTGGTTGGCTCGAACGATGGACGCCGAGCGTCGAGCGCCTGGGAGTCACGTTCTTTGAGGCCACCACCGCGATGGGCTTCCAGCTCTTCCTCGACGCCAACGTGGACGTTGCGGTGATTGAGACCGGGCTCGGCGGTCGCCTCGATGCCACGAACGTGGTGCATCCGCTGGTGGCTGGCGTTTCTGGGATCGGCGTCGACCACACGGAATGGCTGGGTCTCACCAAGGAGGCCATCGCCCCCGAAAAGGCCGGAATCTTCAAGTCGGGAGCCCCAGCGGTCATCGGGGAGCCGGACCGCGGGATTCGAGGCATTCTGGCGTCTGAAGGTCTCCGGATCGGAGCCTCGCCCGTGCGCGTCGTGGCCGAGGAGGGGCATCCGGAGGACATCCAGGTGTCCGCTGACGGGACGCGGTTCACGTGGGTGCGGCAATCTGGCCGGATGGAGGTTACCACGGCGCTGGCTGGCCAGCATCAAGCTCAGAATGCCCTCACGGCGCTGACCATGCTGGATTCGCTGCCGGGAGCGCTCAGGCGACCCACGGCCGAGGACCTGCCGGCGCTCAAAAAGGTGAGCCTGCCGGGGCGGTTTTCGCGGCACGGCAACTGGATCTTTGACGTCGCGCACAACCCCGATGGCTCGGCGGTTTCGGCCATGACGCTCCGATCCATGGCTCCCAAGCGCCCCGTGGTCGCCCTCGTAAGTGTGCTCGGCGACAAAGATTGGCGCGGAATGCTGAGCGCGCTGAGTGGAGCGGTGGATCACTTCCTGTTGACCGACACCCCCACTGCTCCTGCGAGCCGCTCGTGGGTGAGCAGCGAGGCACTCGCGTATGCCAAATCGCGCGGTTGGAGCGCGGAATTGGAGCCCGATTTTGACCGCGCGTTGGCATTGGCGCCCGAGCGCGGAGCCACCGTGCTCGTGACGGGGAGTTTTCACACTGTGGGCGATGCAATGTCGCGGTTGCAGGTGTCTCCGACGCTCGGGTAAATTGCGAGATGAGTAGCTCCGCACTCCCCGGATTCCGCGATTTCTATCCTGAAGACCTGGCCCGCCGCGCCCACATTTTTCGCGCCTGGCGGGCCGTAGCGCACAAGTACGCCTTCGTTGAGTACGATGGGCCGCCGCTTGAGCAGCTGGAGCTCTACACGAAGAAGTCTGGCGATGAGATCGTGGGGCAGTTGTACAACTTCACGGATAAGGGCAATCGCGAAGTCACGCTGCGCCCGGAGATGACGCCGACGTTTGCGCGCATGGTGGGCGCAAAAGCGAGTGCACTGCGTAAGCCGGTGCGGTGGTTTTCGATTCCGCAGTTGTTTCGCTATGAGCGCGCGCAGCGCGGCCGTTTGCGCGAACACTTTCAGCTGAACGTCGACATCGTTGGTGAGACGAGCGAAGTCGCGGACGCCGAATTGTTGGCGGTGGCGGTAGACATCATGCGCGAGCTCGGGCTAACGCACGAGGATGTGCGTGCGCGCGTGAGCGATCGTCGCCTGCTGAGTGGTGTGCTCGAAGCATTGGGTGTGACGGCCGAGCAGCGTCCTGCGGTGTTCGGCGTGTTTGATAAGATTGCGCGGCAGCCGCGCGAGGTGAGTGCAGAGAAGCTCACGAACGCGGGCATCGCGCCGGCGTTGGTGGAGCGCGTGCTCACGCTCGCGAGTGGTACGACGTTTGCGGAGCTGCAGAAGGAGTTTGGTGCGGCACCTGCAGCGCGCGAGTCTATTGCAGCGTTCGCGCGCTACCTCGACTACTGCGATGCGCTGGGCATTGGCGCGTGGGTGACGCTGGACTTGTCCATCGTGCGCGGCCTCGCGTACTACACGGGCGTCGTGTTTGAACTGTTTGATGCCAGGGGCGAGCTCCGCGCCATTTGCGGTGGTGGACGCTACGACGAATTGTTGAAGGCAATTGGCGGCACGGATTTGCCCGCGCTGGGTTTTGGTATGGGCGACGTCGTGTTGGGCGAGTTGCTCACCGAGCGCAATCTCTGGCCCGCGGATATGCTCGCGGTGCCGGACTTTCAGTTGGTCGCAGGCAATGGGACAACGAATCGCGCGTACAGCGAATCACTCGCCGTGGTGACGGCGCTGCGCGAGTGTGGCTTCTCCGTCGCGCACGGCATGAACGAAGAGAAGTACAAGTCGCAGGCGACGCGCAATCAGGTGGACGCGGCGAAGAAGGCGGGCGCGAAGTCCGTCGTCTACTTCCGCGAAGATGGCGTCGTGGAAGCGATGAGCATACTTGGCAAAATGAAGGACGCACCGACGATCGTGATTGACGTGAAGTCGTTGCAGTCCCCGCTCAAGAAGACACGCAAGCAGGCAAAGAAGGCAATCAAAAAGTGGCTCGGTGAGCAGCGCGAACGCGCGGCGGATTCGGGCAGCACGGACAACGGCAATGGCTGACGATAAGAAGCTCACTACGCGCGCAGACGATTTCTCCGCGTGGTATAACGAACTGGTCCTCCGCGCCGAACTCGCCGACTACTCGCCGGTGAAGGGCTCGATGGTCATCCGTCCCAATGGCTACGGCATTTGGGAGCGGATGCAGCGCGCGCTCGACGACAAGTTCAAAGAGACGGGTCACGAGAACGCGTACTTCCCGCTGTTCATTCCGCAGAGCTTCCTGCAGAAGGAAGCCAGTCACGTCGAGGGCTTTGCGCCCGAGGTGGCGGTAGTCACGCACGGTGGTGGAAAGCAGCTCGAAGAGCCCCTGATCGTTCGTCCGACGTCTGAGACGATCATCTACCACATGTTCGCGAAGTGGACGCAGAGCTATCGCGACCTACCCATCTTGATCAATCAGTGGGCCAACGTGGTGCGCTGGGAAATGCGCACGCGTTTGTTCTTGCGCACGCTGGAGTTCCTGTGGCAGGAAGGGCACACCGCGCACGCCACGCACGACGAGGCGGAAGAAGAAGCGCGCAAGATGCTCGGCGTGTATCGCGACTTCATGGAGAACTGGATCGCGATGCCCATCGTCACGGGCCAGAAGACCGAGAGCGAGAAGTTTGCGGGCGCACTGCGCACGTACTCCTGCGAAGCGATGATGCAGGACAACAAGGCGCTGCAGGCCGGAACGTCGCACAACCTCGGCCAGAACTTCGCGAAGGCGTTTGAGTTGCAGTTCCAGGACGAGAACGGTGAGATGGCCTTCGCGTGGAATACATCGTGGGGTGTCTCGACGCGCATGGTGGGTGGTTTGGTGATGACGCACTCCGATGACAACGGCTTGGTGTGTCCGCCCAAGCTCGCGCCGATCGAAGTCGTGATTGTGCCCATCTACAAGACCGACGAAGAGCGCGCGCGCATTGTGGAAGCCGCGCACGCCGTAAAGGCTGAACTCACGACGTGGACTGGTCGCGGTGCGACGGATCGTTTGCGCGTGAAGGTGGACGACCGTGATGGTGTGAAGCCTGGCGCCAAGTATTACGAGTGGGAGCTGCGCGGTGTGCCGCTGCGCTTGGAGATTGGGCCCAAGGATCTCGAGAAGGGTTCCGTGTTCTCGGCGCGTCGCGACACGCGTGCGAAGGCCGCGTTGATGCGCGACGGGCTGCCGGCGACTGTTGCCGCACTGCTGCAGACAATTCAAGACGATTTGCTCGCCGCAGCGAAGGCACGTCGCGAAGCGAACTCGCATCGCAACGTGAAGTCGTACGACGAGTTCAAGCAGATCATGGAAGGCCCCGGCGGC
>JAYUWY010000157.1:0-1916 GCA_043753285.1 Gemmatimonas sp.
AGATGAGGAGCAGCGCAAGGAGAGACTGTACGACCCAGAGCGCGATGTTCATCGAGGTGTTCCTAGTAGAAGGACTGCTGCGTTACTACCACTCAGTGATCTTCACGCCGTTGCTGTCAGTGAATGCGCCCACGAGAATCATAATGAGGTCGTAGAGCGCCCAGATGCCTAAGCCGCCCAGCGTGAAGAGCTGCAGCAGTCCAGTGCCAACTTTGCCGACGTAAAAGCGGTGCGCGCCAAACACGCCGAGCATGAAGCACAGAAGAAACGCGGGCAGAAGACGCTTGTCGGTTGATCCGCTCATTTACGGTTCCCCTTGTTCTTGAGAAAGAGCCACATCGTGAACCCCATACCCGTACCAATCGCCACCCAGACTCCAATCATCGTGGTGTCCACTGAATTGTCATGAAATCATCTTGCCAAGTGCGACGCCGAGTAGCGAGAACAGCAATGCGACAAAGGCAAAGATGCCGAGAGTGGCGGAGGCTTGTCGCGCGATGCGCAACACACGCCCAGGGGGCGGAGTTGCAACGCCGGAGGCTGGGCTGAGTCGACGCTCGGTGAACGCCCAGCATCCGTAGAACGCGAAACACGCGGCAGCGGCGAGGAGCGGAAACCACGCTGGGGGGCGCGCCCAGATCGCAGCAGCGCCAATGAGCACGCCACCAATCACATCGAGAAACAGGCGGTCCTCGGGCGTGCGCTGTGCGCGCGCGCCGAGCACGCCTGCCAGGGTCTCCTCGGGTGCGACGGACGTCTCCATGCTCTAATAGGAAGCCGTTGGGGGTCCACCGCTAGGGCGTGGCGCGCACAATGCCGACTGACGCCGAGGGTAGCGCCGGTTCCCGTCGTGTGACCAACTTCATGCGGTACCACCCACCCGCGGGAGAGTATCCAAATGCAAATGCTAGCGATAATCGCAGTGGTGTTCGCAGCGATGGGGTTGCTCTTTCTTTCCCTCGCGGTGAGAGCTTGGAGAAACAAGCGCTGGCTCGGTGCAGTGAATCGCACCGGCGGTGGCGCGCTCTTCCTCTCGTTGGGAGCGCTGTCCGCGACCATCGGCGCATCAATCCAGGGCTACCGCGGCCTCACGCAAGAAGAAGTTGCTGTCACCATCACCACGGTTCCCACGGGGCCTCGCGCGTTCCAAGCGTTTCTTGAGTTTCCGGATGGGCGCGACACCACGCTACTCGTGCAGGGTGATCAGTTGCTCGTTGATGCGCACATTCTCAAATGGCATTACCTGGGGAACGTGATCGGATACCAGACGCAGTACGAGCTCGATCGATTGACGGGCCGCTACGTGGATCTCGACGCGGAGCGAACGTTGCCGCGAACCGTGCATTCATTGAAGGCGAAGAAGCCCGTGGACTTGTTCGATCTCGCTCGCCGCCACGTATGGCTGAGGTTCCTCGTGGATACCGAGTATGGTTCGGCGACGTACATCGAAGTCCGACGGCCGGCGCGTTTTGAAGTCCGGGTGTCGACGACGGGCCTGCTGATTCGCGAGGTTGGCCTTAAGTAGCTTGGGGTTAGTCGCGCAACATGACTGCCAACGCATCGCGGACACGACAGCGTAGTGGGAAGGGGCTCGCCGAACTCCACGTCTTCGAGCGCCGTCCCGGACGTCGCCCATTCTCACGCCGCCGAAGTCATGACTAGTGCTGCGGACTTTCTCGGCAGACGACCGCTGCACTATCCCGAAGCGCGCTCACCGGGTTCGGCAGATTCACTGCGGCGCCGCAGATGAGCCCGGGGGTGCGCACATGCGTCAGCGTAGCGCTCCAACCCGAAGCCTCCGCGATGATGACGGGCTCCACGACGCCGTCCGCGGTATGAAATACGGGCAGTTCGGCGAGAGACCGCGCGTATCGGGCACTGTCCGCGAAGAAGCTCTCCTGCGCGATGACGAGATT
>JAYUWY010000158.1:0-3847 GCA_043753285.1 Gemmatimonas sp.
GCCGTGTCGTTGGTGGACTCGCTGATGAATCGCTTTGTGTCGGGCGATCTCGACGCGGTGTACGTCGTCGGCTCGCGCTTCAACTCGGTGCTCTCCACGCCGCCGACTGCAACGCGCGTGTTGCCCGTTGAGCCGCCGGCCACGAAGAGCGCCCAGAAAGATTATTTGCTGTATCCCTCGGCTGAAGAAATCCTCACCGAGTTGTTGCCCTTGTACGTGCGCAATGCGGTGTACCGCGCGCTCGTCGAGACTGTCGCCGCCGAACAGGCTGCGCGCCGTACCGCGATGAAGAACGCCACCGACAATGCTGGCGATATGCTCACGCTCCTCCGTCGTACTTACAACCGCGCCCGTCAGGCGCAGATCACGCAGGAGATCGCCGAAATCGTCGGCGGTGCTTCTGCGCTCCAGGGCTGATTCCAAATGACAACTATCGCCGCTCCCGCAGTGGGTAAGATCGTCCAGGTTATCGGACCGGTCATCGACGTTGAGTTCGAGAGCGAACAGCTCCCCGAGCTCTACAACGCCATCGAAGTGAAGGCCACCACCGATTCGGGCCAGAATGTCCGCGTCGTTGCCGAAGTGCAGCAGCACATCGGCCGCAATCAGGTGCGCGCCGTTGCGATGAGCAACACCGACGGTATCACGCGCGGCATGCCGGCGCGTGACACGGGTGCTGCCATCTCCGTGCCGGTCGGCGCAGCGGCGCTCGGCCGCATCTTGAACGTGCTCGGCGAGCCCGTGGATATGGGCGCTGATATTCCGGCGTCGGTCGAGCGTTGGCCGATTCACCGCAAGCGCCCGGACTTTGTGAACCTCGAACCGAAGACGGAAATCTTCGAGACGGGCATCAAGGTCATCGACCTCATCGCCCCGTTCGTGAAGGGTGGCAAGATCGGTCTCTTCGGCGGCGCCGGCGTGGGCAAGACGGTCGTCATTCAGGAGCTCATCAACAACGTCGCCAAGGCGCACGGTGGTAAGTCCGTGTTCTGCGGCGTGGGTGAGCGTACGCGCGAAGGCAACGACCTGTATCTCGAGTTTAAGGAAGCGAACATTCTCGACAAGGTCGCGCTGATCTACGGCCAGATGAATGAGCCGCCGGGAGCGCGTTTGCGCGTTGGTCTCGCTGGCCTCACGGTCGCCGAGTACTTCCGCGACGTGGAGAAGGCGGACGTGCTCGTCTTCATCGACAACATCTTCCGCTTTACGCAGGCCGGTTCGGAAGTGTCCGCGCTACTCGGTCGTATGCCGAGCGCCGTGGGCTACCAGCCGACGCTCGCGACGGAAATGGGCGAACTGCAGGAGCGCATCACCTCGACGCGCGATGGTTCCATCACGTCGGTGCAGGCCATCTACGTGCCTGCCGACGACATCACCGACCCGGCACCGGCCACTGCGTTCGCGCACTTGGACGCGACCGTCGTGCTCTCGCGTGCGATTACGGAACTCGGCATCTACCCGGCCGTGGATCCGCTCGCGTCGGGCTCGCGTATTCTCGATCCGCAGTTCGTCGGCGACCGCCACTACAAGGCAGCCACCGCCGTGCAGCGCATCTTGCAGCGCTACAAGGAACTCCAGGACATCATCGCGATTCTCGGTATGGACGAGCTTGCGGAAGACGACAAGAAGATTGTCGGTCGTGCTCGCCGTATTCAGCGCTTCATGTCGCAGCCGTTCCACGTCGCCGAGCAGTTCACGGGCCGCCCGGGCAAGTTCGTCAAGTTGGAAGAGACGATCAGCTCGTTCGAGCGTTTGATTGCTGGCGAATTCGATCACCTCCCCGAGCAGGCGTTCTTTATGGCCGGTGGTATCGACGACGTCGTCGAGAACGCCAAGGCGATGCAGAGCTAATGCTGAAGATCTCGGTCATCTCTCCTGAGGCGACCCTCTTCGAGGGCGAAGCGACGTCCGTGACGGCGCCCGCGTTCGACGGCGAGGTTGGTATTTTTGAGGACCATGCGCCCATGGTCACGACGCTCGGCACTGGCGAACTCCGCATCGACAACGGCGCGCAGCGGTTTAAGGTGGAAGGCGGGTTCTTACAAGTTGTCGACAATGTGGTGCGAGTAGTGACGGAGAAAGCGACAAAGGTATAAGACGTAAGACGGAAGGGAAAAACGCGGGGCCTCGAGAGAATCTCGAGGCCCCGCGTTTTTCCCTTCCGTCTTATGTCTTCCGTCCCGCACGCCGAATTGTGACGCATGCAACGAATCCCGTAGTCAAGCTTGGAACGAAACCCTTCCGCTGGGTTATGCGTCTATGAGTTAGTTGCGTACGCAGAACAACGCCGCGCCGAATTCACCCCAAACAGAATGAGTTTTCCTATGCGCAAGCTGACGCTCGCACTCCTTGCTGTTGTCGCTCTCCCCGCTGCGCTTACTGCGCAGGCCGGCTTCTACCCGTCGTTCCAGCCCACGCGCGTTGCCGTGCGTGAGTACAATTTCGGACTCGCTGATTTTGATGGCGGCAGCGCCCTCCTGTTTCAGTGGCGTGAAGGGCTTGGCAATGAGCGCATGCAGTTCACCGCCGACCTCGGCCTCGGTGACACCGATGGTCCGGCGGCTGATGACGGCGCGGTGATCATCGGTGGTTCGTTGCACTATCAGATGACGCGCGCTTCGTCCGAGATGCCGTTCGACATGGTGTTCGGCGGCGGCATGGGCGTCACGATTGGTGATGGCTACAGCATCTTCCGCATTCCGGTGGGCGTGGCCATCGGTCATCGTTTCCCGCTCGAAGGCAAGTTTGCGATCACGCCGTTCGTGCACCCGCGCTTGTCCATTGATCGCGTGTCGATTGACGGCGGCGGTAGCGATTCGGACACGAACATCGACATCGATATCGGTGGCGCGTTTGAGATCAGCCAGCAGATGCAGATTCGTCTCTCCGCGACGCTTGGCAACGGCGATGCGGTGGGTGTGAGCTTTGCGTGGATGCCAAGAGGGCTGCGTTGAAGACGTGAGACTTGAGACGTGAGAAATGACAGCGGGGGTGCTCAGAGATTGAGCGCCCCCGCTTCCTTTTCTGAGGTCTTCCTTGTGCAGCTCCCGTACTCAGTCTTCCGTCAGGAGTTGAAGCACCAATGCCATGCTTCGCGCTGCAGCTCCTATTCCTTCCGTGACCACCACCGCCGCCGCGCGTCCAGCTCGCGAGTGAGTATCCGGCTCAGTAAACAAAATGCGCAGCGCGCGCACGAGCTCTTGCTGGTTGCTCACCGCCTCGCCCGCGCGTTGCTCTATCAATAGTCGTGCATCGCGACTCATCTGATGCCGCGGTCCAAACACTACGGGCAAGGCAAACGCGGCGGGCTCGAGTACCGAGTGCAATCCAGCGGTGTGAAATCCGCCACCGACAAATGCGACGTTGCCCAGCGCATACAAGTCGCCGAGTACGCCGACGCGATCAACGAGGATCACGTCATCGGTGGCGCGCGCTTCACTGAGTGTCGCGCACTTGAGTCCCGCCGCAATTGCCCATCGCTGAATCGGCGCGCAGTGAGCGGCAGTGGGTTCGTGCGGCGCGATGATGAGTCGCGCATCGGGCAGCTCGCGCGTAAGCGTACGCCACGCGCCAAGAAGCACCGCTTCGTCAGCTGGCCAGGTGGAGCCCGCGACGAGCGTGGGCCGAGTGGACACGAGTGGCGCCAACAGCGTTGATGCGCGATCGCACGCAGCCGCACGTGCTGCGACTTGGTCGTAGCGCGTGTCGCCACTCACGCGAATGCGTGGCGGTGCAACACCCAACGCACTCAGCCGCGCCGCGTCATCCGCATCAATGGCGCCAACTAAATCGAGCGCCGCGTAGGCATCGCCGAGCAGCGCGCGCGCGAGTCCACCGCTGCGGCCAG
>JAYUWY010000159.1:0-7832 GCA_043753285.1 Gemmatimonas sp.
CCCACGGGCTCACCACGTTACGACCGCCGCGTGTGCGGCCACCGTGCGGGTGATCCACCGGGTTCATGACTTCACCGCGGACCTTCGGACGGCGACCGAGCCAACGGGTCTTGCCGGCCTTGCCCCACGAAATCAGTTCGTGCTCGGCGTTGCCGACCTCGCCAATCGTGCCGAGACAGTCACCGTGCACCATGCGCATTTCCGTGGACGCCAATCGCAGCGTCACGTACTCGCCTTCCTTGGCAACCACCTGGACGCTCGTGCCTGCCGAACGCGCCATCTGGCCGCCCTTGCCGGGCTTGAGCTCGACGTTGTGCACCGAGGTGCCGAGCGGCACTTCGCGCAACGGCATTGCGTTGCCATTGCGAACGTCAGAACCCTTGCCGCTCACCACGGTATCGCCGACGGCGAGACCCTTCGGATGCAGGATGTAGCGCTTCTCGCCGTCTCCGTAGACCACGAGCGCAATGCGCGCCGAGCGGTTCGGATCGTACTCGATGTGCTCCACCGTTGCCGGCTGGCCGTGCTTGTTTCGCTTGAAGTCGATGATGCGATACTTCCGCTTGTGACCACCGCCGAGGCGGCGCATCGAGATGTGGCCGTGATTGTCGCGACCACCGCTCTTCTTGAGCGGCGAGGTGAGCGACTTCTCAGGCGTGGAGCGGGTGATTTCGGCATTGTCCGACACGGAGCGAAACCGTGTCGCCGCAGTCACCGGCTTGAAATTGCGAATTCCCATTTGTCTTAACCCTCGAAGATCTCAATCGTGTCGCCGGCCTTCAGCGTCACGATGGCCTTCTTCCAGCGCGGGCGCAGGCCGGCCGACGTGCCGACGCGCCGCGGCTTGCCGCGCTGCTGTGAAGTCCACACGCCAGTGACCTTCACACCAAACAGCGTTTCAATCGCTGCCTTGATGGCGGTCTTGTTGGCGCCGACGTGGACTTCAAACGTGTATTCACCGCGCTCCTGATACGCGGCCGACGACTTCTCGGTCACGAGCGGGCGGACGATGGTGCGATGCAGAGTAGCCATTGGTTACTTCCCCTTCTTCTTGGGGGCCGCCTTCTTAGCTGCCGCCTTCTTGGCGGCTGGCTTCGCAGCGGCCTTCTTAGCTGGTGCAGCCTTCTTAGTAGCGGCCTTCGGAGCGGCCTTCTTCACCGCTGCCTTCTTGGTCGCGACCTTTGCTGTCTTCTCCGCCTTGGCCGCCTTCACCGTCTTGGCCTTCGTCGGAGCCTTGATCTTCACCTTCTCCACGGCCTTCTCAGTCACAGGCGCGAGGTCCTGACCAATCGCGCCAGCTTCCACGAGCACCACATCCGACCAGAGGATGTCGTACGTCGACGCGTCGCTGTAGGGCAGCACCACAACGTTCTGCAAGTTGCGGCTGGAGAGGTAGAGATTGTTCTTGATGCCGTCCGTGAGGATCAGCGTCTTCTTGTGCGCGATTTCGAGACGGGCCAACAACTGCACGAGCTGCGACGTCTTCGGCGCGTCGTACGAGAAGCGGTCAATCACGAACACAGACTCTTCACGTGCGCGGGCGTTGAGCGCCGACTTACGTGCGAGGGCCTTGATCTGACGCGGCACCTTCTGCTCGTAGCCGCGCGGACGCGGACCGAACACCGTACCACCGCCGACGAAGTGCGGCGCGCGCGTCGAGCCCTGACGGGCGCGGCCGGTGCCCTTCTGCTTCCACGGCTTCTGATTACCGCCGACGACTTCGCCGCGGGTCTTCGTGGAGTGCGTTCCCTGACGCTGATTGGCAAGAATCGCCTTCACCGCCTGATGCATCACCGGCATGTTCACGGTGCCGTCGAACGTGGCCGCCGGCAGAGCAACCGCAGTACGCGGAGTGCCCAGCGCCGTATAGGCCGCGGCTTCGTAGTTCATAGTTTCTGGCATCGGTTATCCCTGCTTGCGGACGAGCACGATCCCGTTGGTCGGGCCGGCCACGCTACCGCGGATATAGATCAAGTTGCGCTCGGCATCGATCTTCTCGACGCGGAGATTGCCCTGCGTGTGACGCTCATTGCCGTACTGACCCGGCATCTTCTTGCCCTTGATGACGCGCGACGGATCGGTGCCCGGTCCGATGGAACCCGGACGGCGGTGCTTCGTGTTGCCGTGCGTGTTCGGACCACCACCAAAACCCCAACGCTTCACCACGCCCTGGAAGCCACGACCCTTCGTGGTCCCGGTGACCTTCACGTATTCGCCTGGCGTGAAGATGTCCACCTTGATCACGTCGCCAACGTTGTACGTCGGCACGGTTGCGTCCTTCCCCGGCGCATCATCGAGGCGGAACGAACGCAGCACAGACGGCGGTGCCTCAAGGCCCGCCTTCTTTGCGTGTCCGATCTCTGCCTTCGACGCGCGACGACCCTTCGGCGTACGCTCGCCCTTCTTCGACTCACGGGCGATGCGCTGCTGGCCATAGCCCAACTCCACCGAGGCGAAACCGGCCGCTTCCGTCGTGACAACCTTCGTCACCGGATTCGGCGTGGCCTCCACCACCGTGCAGGGGATCTGCTCCCCCTTTTCGTCGAAGATCTGGGTCATCCCCAGCTTCTTGCCAATAATGCCAATCATTTCTTTGCTCGTTCGCTCAGTTAGTCGCGGCACGGTCGAGACATTCGCTCGATTCGATATTTGCCGGAGGACTCTGACTTGAGACTTGAGACGGGGGACGTGAGAACACTGCTCTCACGTCTCAAGTCTCACGTCTCACGTCTTTTACTCGACCTTAATTTCGACGTCCACTCCAGCCGGCAGATCAAGCTTGGTGAGCGCATCCACCGTGACCGCCTTGCTGTCCAGAATGTCGATCACCCGCTTGTGCGTCTTCAACTCGAACTGTTCACGCGACTTCTTGTCGACGTGCGGCGAACGGAGGACCGTCCAGCGCTGCGTCTTCGTCGGAAGCGGAATCGGACCGGAGACCTGAGCCCCCGTCTTTTCTGCGGTTCTCACAATGTCCGCCGAGGCCTGATCGATCACCGCGTGATCGAATGCCTTGAGTCGGATGCGAATACGTCCAGCCATTGATTCTCCACTGGTCGCACCCGGGGAGCGAAGGGTTGTCCCTGCTCCCCGAATGCGTCCGATTGTTGTTAGGCGAGGATCTTGGTCACGACACCCGCGCCGACCGTACGGCCACCCTCTCGAATCGCGAAGCGGAGCTGCTCTTCCATCGCGATCGGGATGATGAGTTCGATCGTCATCTGGATGTTGTCGCCCGGCATCACCATCTCGGTGCCGGCCGGAAGCTCGATCGCTCCGGTGACGTCCGTGGTGCGGAAGTAGAACTGCGGGCGGTAACCCTTGAAGAACGGCGTGTGGCGGCCGCCCTCTTCCTTCGTGAGCACGTACACTTCGGCCGTGAACTTCGTGTGCGGCTTGATCGAACCCGGCTTGGCCAACACCATGCCACGCTCGATGTCCTTCTTGTCGACGCCACGGAGCAGGAGGCCGACGTTGTCACCGGCGAAGCCCTCATCGAGGAGCTTGCGGAACATTTCGACGCCCGTCACGATCGTCTTCTTGTCGGAGTTGTAGCCCACGAACTCGAGCTCCTCGCCGACCTTGCACTTGCCACGCTCGATGCGCCCAGTAGCAACCGTGCCGCGGCCCGTGATCGAAAACACGTCTTCGACCGGGAGCAAGAACGGCTTGTCCACTTCGCGCACAGGCTGCGGGATGTACGTATCGAGCGCGTCGTACAGCTCTTCAATCTTGGCAACCCACTCCGGCACACCAGCGATGGCGTTGGACGCCGAGCCGCGAATCACGGGAGCGTTGTCGCCGTCGTAGTTGTACTTGGAGAGCAGCTCGCGGACTTCGAGCTCGACGAGGTCGAGGAGCTCGGCGTCTTCGACGAGGTCGCACTTGTTAAGGAACACGACGACCTTCGGCACGTTCACCTGGCGGGCCAGGAGGATGTGCTCGCGGGTCTGCGGCATCGGGCCGTCAACGGCCGACACCACGAGGATCGCGCCGTCCATCTGCGCGGCGCCCGTGATCATGTTCTTCACGTAGTCAGCGTGGCCCGGGCAGTCAACGTGCGCGTAATGGCGCAGCTTCGACTCGTATTCCACGTGCGATGTCGCAATCGTGAGAATCTTGGTTGGGTCACGACGACCCTGCGACTCAGAGGCCTTGGCCACTTCGTCGTAGGCGATGTACCTCGTGTTGCCGAACTTGTCCGCCGAGATCTTGGTCAGGGCGGCCGTGGTGGTGGTCTTGCCGTGGTCGACGTGGCCGATAGTACCCACGTTTACGTGCGGCTTCGTCCGCTCGAACTTTGCCTTGGCCATTTGATGCGTCCTGAGATGGTTAAGAAGTTGTCCAACGTGTGATAGCGAACTTCACCTTCTATCCAACAATCCTGCGTTACTTCCGAGTTACTTCTGCTTGGCGATGATTTCTTCAGCCTTCGCCTTCGGTACTTCTTCATAGTGCGAGAACTCCATCGAGTACACCGCGCGACCCTGCGTCATCGAGCGCAACTTGGTCGAGTACCCGAACATCTCGCTGAGCGGCACGGTGGCACCGATCACCTGGGCCTCACCACGCTGCGTCATGCCGCCGATCTTGCCGCGACGCGACGACAAGTCGCCGAGCACATCACCGAAGAACTGGTCGGGGCTTACCACCTCGACCTTCATCATCGGCTCAAGAATGATCGGCGTCGCTGCGCGGGCCGCATCCTTAATAGCCATCGATCCGGCGATCTTAAACGCCATTTCTGACGAGTCGACGTCATGGTACGAGCCGTACACCAGCTCCACCTTCACGTCCACCATCGGGTAACCCGCGAGCACGCCATTCTCGAGCGCTTCGCGAATGCCCTCTTCCACCGGCTTGATGTATTCGCGGGGAATCGAACCGCCGACAATCTTGTCTTCGAAGACGTAGCCCTGGCCCGGCTCAGCTGGCATCGCATTGATGACAACGTGGCCGTACTGACCCTTACCACCGGACTGACGCACGAACTTTCCTTCAACCTTATCAACGCGCTTCTTGATGGTCTCGCGGTACGCCACCTGCGGGCGGCCCACGTTCGCTTCAACCTTGAACTCGCGCATCATACGATCCACGATGATTTCAAGATGTAGCTCGCCCATACCAGAGATGATCGTCTGGCTGGTCTCTGCGTCTGTGTGCACGCGGAACGTCGGATCTTCTTCGGCCAACTTGTTGAGCGCGATACCCATCTTGTCCTGGTCGGCCTTGGTCTTCGGCTCCACCGCGACATCGATGACGGGCATCGGGAACTTCATTGCTTCGAGAATGATCGGCATGTCCTCATCGGAGAGCGTGTCTCCGGTGCGGGTGTCCTTCAGGCCGATGGCGGCGGCGATGTCGCCGGCGCGCACTTCTTCGATTTCTTCGCGCTTGTTGGCGTGCATCTGCAACAGACGGCCGATGCGCTCGCGCTTGTCCTTCGTGCTGTTATAGACGAAGCTGCCGGCCTTCAAGACGCCGGAGTACACGCGGAAGAACGTCAGACGGCCGACGAACGGGTCGGTGGCAACCTTGAACGCGAGTGCCGCGAACGGCGCTTCGTCGTTCACGTCGCGCGACTCCACCACGTTCTCGGTGCCCATCAGGTGTCCCTGAATGGCGGGCACGTCGTTGGGCGCCGGAAGGAAATCGATCACGGCGTCGAGCAGTGCCTGCACACCCTTGTTCTTGAACGACGCGCCGCAAAGAATCGGCACGAACTTCATGGCGCAGGTGGCGGTGCGAATCGCGCTGCGGATTTCGTCGAAGGAGAGTTCCTCGCCAGCGAGGTACTTCACCATGAGCGCTTCGTCGTGCTCGACGACCATGTCGATGAGCGCGGCGCGCGCGGCTTCCATCGGCGCCTTGTACTCCTCGGGCACGTCAACCACGGCAAACGACTTGCCGAGGGTTTCGTTGTCGAAGATGTACTGCTTGCGTTCGATGATGTCGATGTGGCCCGTGAAGAGCTCGCCCGAACCGACCGGGAGCTGAATCGGGAGCGCCTGCTTGGAGAGGCGGTCCTGAATCATCTCAACGCAGCGAACAAAGTTTGCGCCGACGCGATCCATCTTGTTCGAGAAGATCATGCGCGGCACTTCGTAGCGATCAGCCTGGCGCCACACGGTCTCCGTCTGCGGCTCAACGCCGGCGACAGAGTCGAGCAGGGTCACGGCGCCGTCGAGGACGCGGAGCGAACGCTCCACTTCGACGGTGAAGTCCACGTGTCCCGGGGTGTCGATGATGTTGATGCGGTATTCCGGCCCAGAACCCGTCTTGTCGGACTGGCCGTGGCGCATCCAGAAGCACGTCGTAGCGGCCGACGTGATCGTGATGCCACGCTCCTGCTCCTGTTCCATCCAGTCCATCGTGGCGGCGCCATCGTGCACCTCGCCCACCTTGTGCGACTTTCCGGTATAGAAAAGTACGCGCTCGGTGGTCGTGGTCTTACCGGCATCGATGTGGGCCATGATGCCGATATTGCGATAGTACTTCAGGTCAGTCGTGCGAGGCATCGAATCAGTAAGGCTTAAGAGAAGGCTTAGGGGGAACAAAAACGCGGCTGGACCAGGCATCCCCCCCTGAACAAGCATCCGGGGGACCGGTTTCCATCCGCAATCGCCGGGTACAGTCGCCACTGGGGCGCGACTGGGGACCGATGGCGCATCAGGGGCAAACAGTAACAATCCCCTGACGTTCAATTGTCCTGCGTGCTTTTCGGGAATCGTGGCGCTGTGCGCGTGCGAGCACGTGCAGTCAGCGGGATCGATCGGGCTGTCCACTCCCCCCGCTCGTCACTGTACCGACGTTGGCGGGCCCATCTATCCGGAACGCAGTGCTCCGGGGTGTTCTAAAGGTGCCGAACACCTGCTCGTGCGAAACGCCTGTTGAGGGCGAATCACCGTAGCCCGATAAAAGTATCGGGTTTGTAAGGGAAGTCAAGGCGCGGCAAGCACCTAGGTCTGGTGTGTGCGTCCGGATTTTGAACCGCAACGGCGTTCACCACAGAGGCACAGAGGTCGCAGAGAACTGCAGCTGCATAACTCTAGGAAAGACAACGACTTAGGTGATCTGCGATGGATTTCTCATGCCCCCGCTTGCTACCGGAGCCTATTTGTGGGGGATTTGTCGGGTCGCCAGGGGTGAGTTGCTGGCGATGTGACGGGGCGGTAGCCTCTGGGGGTAGCGGCACCAACACAACCCTCTGCGGAGTTCGTATGAACCGTCGCACCATTGTCGTCCTGGCGTTTTCGCTCGCTGCTGCTGTTTCAGTGGCCTCACCTGTTATTCAGCAGCTCGAGGCGCAGGCGGGCTTTATGTCCACCATGCACCGCGATTTGAACGACACGCAGAAGAAGATTGTTGATCTCGCGAATGCGATTCCTGAGGCCGCGTACAGCTATCGTCCGGCGCCAGGTGTGCGCTCGATCGGTGAAGTGTTGCAGCACATCGCCGCCGACAACTACATCCTGCCCGTCTACATGGGCACGCCGGCACCTGCGGCCACCGGCATCACGGCGGACTACGGCACCGCAGTCACGTTTGAGACGCGCGCGGGACTTACGAAGGCGCAGATCGTTGCTGATCTCGTCGCATCGTTCACGCACCTGCACCGCGCGATCAATGTGAACACCGATGCGAACATCACCGAGAACATCAATTGGTTCGGCAACCAGACCACGCGCTTGCAAGGCATGACGGGCACGGTGGGGCATTTGCATGAGCACCTGGGTCAGCTGATTGCGTATGCGCGGTCGAATAATGTGAAGCCGCCGTGGAGCAATTGAGACTTGAGACGTGAGAGTTGAGACGTGAGAGTTGAGACGTGA
>JAYUWY010000160.1:0-7814 GCA_043753285.1 Gemmatimonas sp.
CGCACGGGGCACGACTCGTCGTGTGCGGTGCTCGACGCGAACAGCAAACGCTCGCCGCTCGGGAAGAACCAGCCGCAGGTTGTCTTGCCGCGACCATCAGAGACTTGCTTCAGGCCTGTGCCATCGGCGCGCACAACGAACTGCTGATCGCACGCGCGACCATCGCGCGTGGACTGGAACGTGATCCACTCGCCGTCGACGCTCCAGTACGCTTCGGCGTTTTCACCGCCGAAGGTGATCTGGCGCAGGTTGGAGATGCGTGTTTCGCTGGAGTCGGCGGTGCGAGCGACGATTGGAGACTGCTCGGCCGGAGTGCGTTCGCACGCCGCTGCGCTGATGAGCGCAGCGGCGATGATGAGTTGCTTGTACATCGAAATGGGGAAGATTTTGAGCGGTGATTACTCGGGGCGACGGGCTACCGGGACAGCTGGAGCCAGCGCGAGAAGGTCCTGCATGGTGCGCGCGCGGCGGAGCAATTCCATCGCGCGGAGAAGCTGCACGTCTTCTGGGATCTCGCGGCGCTTGGCCGTGGAGTCACCAAAGGCGAGCCGTGCAATACGATTGCTGAGCAGACGATCGACGTACTCGTGGCCCGCGTTCCATTCCGCGCGGTCCACCGGAACACCCTTGGCTTCGACGCGCTCGCGGAATGCATCGCGCATGGCCGGCGTGACGACGAAGTCGGGGCTTACCTGATCCTTCAAACCAAAGGCGTAGTCGTACAGTGCCAAGTACACGTCCTGTGAACGCGGCACGAGTGCGCGGGCGAGACGCTGTTCGGCAGTGGAGAGCGTGTCGTAGGGCACGATAACGTCAGGCGTAATGGCACCGCCGCCGAACACGGGGCGACCACTGGTGGAACGGAAGATGGGACGAGCGGCGCGCGTGCTGTCGTTCTCCAGTGAATCAGGATGCGTCTCGATGAGACGGCCGTTGGAGTCGAGCACGCGCTCCTTCTGAATGGAGCGACCACTGGGCGTGTACCACTTGCCCGTGGTGAGCTTGATGGCATAGCCGCCGTCGAGGCGATACACCGACTGCACGAGTCCCTTACCGAACGACGTGACGCCGACGATGAGCGCGCGATCGTGATCCTGCAGTGCGCCGGCGACGATCTCGGACGCAGAGGCAGAGTAGCCGTCGGTGAGCACGACCACGGGAATGGTCGGTGCAAGCGGTGTGCCTTCGGCGACGTAGCGCTCGATCTCTCCCGCACGACCGCGCACGCTGGCCAACTCGCGTCCACGGGGCAGGAAGAAGTTCGTCATCTCAAGCGCTTGGTCGAGATAGCCGCCGGAGTTGCCGCGCAAGTCAATGATTAGACCCTTCGCACCTTCGGCGATGAGGCGGCGATACATCTCCGCAAACTCGCGCGTTGTGGTCTCGTTGAACTGCTGCACTGGGATGTAGCCAATCTGATTCTCAAGCATCAACGAGAACGAGATTGCCGGAATGCGAATCGTGCGGCGCGTGAACTCGACTTCGAACGGCTGCGCCACACCAGGACGCTGGAAACGCGCCTTCACCTTGGAGCCCGGCGTGCCACGCAGGCCGCCGGAGACTTGATCGATGCGCCAGCCGCGCGTGGAGTTGGTGTCCACGCCGATGATGCGATCGCCTTCACGAATGCCGGCTTCTTCGGCCGGCGTGTGCGGATATACGCGGCTGATGATGATCGTGCCTTCCTGATCTTCAATCATCATACCCACGCCGCCGTAGAATCCACCGGTGGTCGTGTTGAACGCCTCAAGCTGAGCGGGCGTGTAGAGCTCAGAGTATGGGTCGCGGAGTTCATCCACGAGGCCGCGTGCTGCGCGCTCGTAGAGTTCGCGGGTTCCGATGGAATCCACATAGCGCTCGCCAACAATGGAAAGCACTTGATCGAAGAGCGAGGCGCTGGCGATGTTCGCGCGTTCCTGAACCACAAAGGCACCCGCCGCGAGCGGCAGGGCGAGGACGGCGACGAGGGCGAGCGTGCGACGACGAATCATTCGTAGAAACCCGGAGCGAGTAGACCTCGGAACGTACTAAGGCAATACGCGAAGGGCTACGGGTAGGGCGCTGAGACGGAAGACTTAAGACGGAAGGGAACCACGGGTGGGCACCTTCCGTCTTGCCACTTTCGTCTTGCCGCTAAAACCTGTACTCCACGTACCAGATTCTACCCTCTTGCACGAATTTGGCGCCTTTGACGATGCCGGCGGCGAGGAGCATTTCGTGTGCGGGCTGCACGACGCGCTGCAGATGCGAGGGATAGCGCTGGCTCAATGGCAGGAGCTCGGCCAAATGCTCCAGGGTGGGGCGCCATGCGGCGCCACCGGTCTGTGCACGCTGGGCTTCGAGCAGGCGATACAGGCGCCGCGCGACGGGCGACGAGAGCGCGGTGTACTTCTGCGCGTTCAACGTGATGAAATGGCCCGCGGCGATATTGCCCCGCAATTGTGCCGCGATAGTCACGCGTGCGTCGCCAGGTTCGTTGCTCGCGAGTGCGGGAAAGAGCGCGAACTGATCGCGATCCGTGAAGCGACGGCGATCAATCGCGACCGCGGCGAGCAGAGTGAAACGGGCGTGAGAGCGCGTGTCGGCAGCGGCGTCGTACCATGCGCCTTCACTCTCGAGCACCGTGCGTTCGAGTCGTCCCAGTGCGCCGCGCAGTTGCTCGTAGGTGCGCCCATCTACGCGGCGTCCCATCGAGCGGAGAAACGCGTGCAGCGTGAACGAGAGCGTACCGTCTGCCGGCATGTCCGCTTCGTGAAAGCGGCGCTGAATCTCGACGTACACGTCTTGATCAAACGTGCCGGGCAAGCGATCGCCGGGCGTGGGGAGAACGCGCCAGCGTCCGCCATCCTCAGTGGTGCAGGTGACGGCAGCGTCTTCCGACGAATCGGAGAGTCGGAAGAGCGGTAATGCCTCGATCGCGCGATCCAGCAACACCGTGCGCGACGGAGGCCGGCGTCGAGAGGATGAAACCATCTTCGCAAATGTCGTCCCGCACGTGAATGCGGGCAAGTGGCCCGGCTATTTACCTGCTAGCGGACGTCTTCGCGGCCGAGTGCGGCGCGGACTGCTTCGCGCAGCGCGACAATGGCAGATTCGCGCGCCGCTGGGGAGTCGTCGCGCACGTGAAGTTCGATGCCGTCGCCGACGGCGATGCGACGCCACGAGACCAAGCCCGACTCTTCGGTGAGCGCGGCGGGACCGGCGATGCCGTTGCCGAGTGCTGGCGCGAGCGCGGTGGCGACTTTCTTCTCGAGCTGGTCGCCCTGCACGTCGGCGAGCTCTGCCTTGATCACATCAAGCGTTTGTCCTTCGCGCTGCCGGATCTTGATGGCGAGCAGTTGGAGCAAATGCTTGTAGTGATACGTGGCGGCCGTGCCTTTGCCCTCAGGATGATCGAGGAGGCCGCTGGCGACGTAGAAGCGAATAGCACGCGCGCTAGGCGTTGCCCGCGCTGACGTATTCGTGGGGCGCATACCAGCGGCATCGACCAGCGCAGTAGCGTGGGACGCGAGGCCCCGCGCATTCCACGGGGCGTGCCGCGCGTGAGCGCGGAGCAAGGCAACGGGCGAGTCCGACATCGTCCGCAAAGACTAACGCGGAATCATCAGCGCGGATAGCTCGCCCGTTCCCTTTGTGCGACTTACTTCTTTTTCGCGGCCTTGACTGCCTTCTTCGCGGCTTTGTTCACAGTCTTCTTCACCGCCTTGGCCTTCGACGCAGCCTTCTTCACGACCTTCTTCGTCGCGGACTTTGCGGCCTTCTTCACGGCCTTCACCTTGGTCGCGGCCTTCTTCACGACGACCTTGGCGGTCTTGGTTGCCGACTTCTTTGCCACTTCGACTTTCGCCTTGACGACCTTCGCGGCGACGGCTGCCTTCTTCTCGACAACCTTCACCTGCTTGGCTGCGACAGCCTGCACTTTCTCCACGACTTCTTTGGCGGCCTTGGCCGCCTTCGGCATGGGGATCGGCGCGGAAGCGTCTTCGTCGAGATCAGGAATGGGCATTTCGCCGGTGACTTCGAAGATGCTGCGCACGATTGGCTTGGGCGCAGGCTTCCGCCCGCGACGGCGCGGCGCCATCGACTCACCAAAGAGATCACCCTCTTCGTCTTCTTCTTCAGGAGCGAGGGGCGCAATGCCACCCTCTTCCTCGTCCTCGTCGGTTTCCTCTGTGGAATCCCACAGGGAATCGGACTGGTCCTTGTTCTGGGCCCAGCCGCCATCCTCGTCCTCATCCTCGTCGTACGACGAGCGGCCGCCGGCTCCGCCTCCGCTGTACCCGGACTCTTCGTCCTCGTCGCCATCCGAGAACAGGCTGTCAAATATTTTTCTGCCAGGCATAACGGCCTCCTAAATCGGTTTATCGCTCTGCGTGATGACCGCTGAATACACTAGGCACCCCCTCTGCGTCAAGCGGGGCGGGCATTACGGCGAGTTTTGCCGCGCGGCGCCGCGCAAACCCGCTCGAAAAATCGTCGAGAATGGTGTACACCGCGGGCACCACGAAAAGCGTCAAAAGTGTGGAGGTAATGAGGCCGCCAATCACCGCATGGGCCATCGGCGCGCGCTGTTCTGCACCCTCGCCGATGGCCAGGGCCAGAGGCACCATGCCGAAGATCATCGCTGCCGTGGTCATGATGATTGGGCGGAGGCGAATGCGACCGGCCTCGAGCAGTGCGGAGAGGCGGTCGGTGCCGCCAGCGCGCGCCTGATTGACGAAATCGATGAGCAAGATGCCGTTCTTGGTCACCAAGCCCATCAACATGATGATGCCGATCATCGACATCACGTTGATCGTGCCCTTGGTCCACCACAGTGCGAGCGACACGCCGAGCAGCGAGAGCGGCAGCGAGATCATAATCGCAAGCGGCTGCAAGAACGAACCGAACAGCGACGCCAGAATGAGATAGATGAACACGACGGCGAGAATGATCGCCTCGAGCACGAAGCCCTTGGTCTCATTCAAGTTCTGCACGTCGCCGGTGAACACGGTGCGATATCCAGCGGGCAGCACGAGCGAGTCGAGTGCGGCGAGTGTCGAGTTAGCCACATCACCCACAGCGAAGCCAGGCAACACGCCGGCCGAGATGGAGATCTGACGTTCCAACTGACGACGCTCAATCTGCTGAGGCCCGACGCCCGCGCGCACGTCAGCGACCTGCGCGAGCGGAATCGCGACGGGAAGTCCACGACTGTCGAAGGTCGGTGCCGCGATCGGAATGTTGGCGACGTCCTGGGCGGACGTGCGCAGTGAATCGGGATACACCACGCGCACATCGTGTGAATAGCCCTGCTCATCCTGCCAGCGCGTCGCACGTGTCCCAGAGAACAACGGCTGCAGTGTGCCAGCAATCGCGCCGATGCCAAGTCCCGCGGCCCACGCCTGCTGGCGATCCACGCGCACGTCGAGCTGCGGAATGTCGCCTTCGTCGGACGAGAACGGTTCGGCCATGCCTTCCACACCGCGCATCAGGTCATTCACCTGCGCCGCGATCAGCTTGAGGCGCGCGGGCTCAGGGCCCTGCACGTTCACGATGATGGGCTGACGGAAGCCACCGAAGATCGAACGCGTGCCATCAATGCTCGCGCGCGTGCCCGACACATTGCGCAAGTTGGGACGCAGCGCGTTCTGAATCTCGGCCATCGAGCGCTCACGATCATGCGCTGGCTTGAGCTTCACGAACAGCGAACCGTTGGACACACCGCCGCGGAATCCCGAGCCGACCGTGAGATATGTAAAATCCACTTCGGGAACTTTCGCGACGATGGAATCGAGCGCCATGCCTTTGCTCACCGTGTACTGCACGCGAGCGCCCGGCGGGACGCGATACGAAATGTTGAACTCACCCGCGTCGTAGTCGGGCATCCAGGTGAAGCCCACCTGCGCCGCAATGACGAGCGCGACCACAACCGACGCCGCACCGCCCCCCACAACAATCCAGCGATGTTGCAGCGACTTGAGCAGTAGCGGCGGATACTTATCGGCCACGCGTTCAAACCACCCATCGAACGCCAACGCCATGCGGCGCAGCGGTCCACTCTTGGCGCGTGCTTCCGCGTCGTGGTGATCCGCTTCGGGGTCGTGCCAGATGGACGACATCATCGGGTCGAGCGTGAAGCTCACGAACAGTGAGACGCTCACGGCGAACGCGACGGTGACGCCGAACTGGAAGAAAATCTTACCAATCATTCCGCCCATGAACGCGACGGGAATGAACACGGCGATTACCGCGAGCGTCGTTGCAAACACCGCGAGACCAATCTCGCTCGTGCCTTCACGCGCCGCGGTGTAGTGGTCTTTGCCCATCGCGACGTGGCGCACGATGTTCTCTCGCACAACGATGGCGTCGTCAATGAGCAAGCCGATCGACAGCGACAGCGCGAGCAGTGTCATCGTGTTGAGCGTGAAACCAAACGCCCACATCGCGAAGAAGCTGGAGATGATCGCGACGGGCAGCGTCAGACCAGTGATAACGGTCGAGCGCCACGAGGCGAGAAAGAAATAAATGATGATGATGGTGAGAATGGCGCCGAGCACGAGCGTGAGCTCCACGTCCCACAATGCTTCGCGAATCTTGCCTGAATCGTCGCGGATGATGCGCAGTGTGATGTCGGCGGGGAGCTGACGCGTGAGCTCCTCCACGACGGTGCGCACTTGGTCGGCGACGTCCACGGTGTTGGAGCCGGAGATCTTGAGCACGTCGAGCGCGAGTGCGGGCGACGTGCCCATGAACGACGCGCTGCGGGCCTCGGCGACGCCATCGCGCACGGTGGCGACATCGCGCACGCGCACGGGTGCACCGTTGCGCTGCATGATGGTCACATCTCCAAACGCCATCGGGTCGAGAATGCGGCCCGTGATGCGCACGAGGCGTTCAGAGTCTCCGCGTTGAATGCGGCCCGCGGGGACTTCTTGATTCTCACGATCAAGCGCGGCGACAACATTCGCCGGTGAGAGTCCATACGCGCGCAATGCAGCGGGATTGAGTTCCACGCGAATTTCGCGCGTCGCGCCGCCCACGAGCGTCACACCACCAACACCGGGAATCGCTTCGATGCGCGGCTTGATGACTTCGCGGCCCAAGTCCGTGAGTTCGCGCATTGGGCGCGCGTCGCTCTGCATCGCGACGCTCATGATGGGGCGGTCGTTTGGATCGAAGCGAATAACGATTGGCTCTTCGATGTCGCGCGGGAGCTGACGACGAATGCGGCCAATCTTGCCCTGCACTTCGGGCTGCATCGCCTGCACGTCCACACCGAGATTGAACTGCAAGCGCACGAGCGATGCGCCTTCGGTGCTGGTGGACGTGATTTCCTTCAGGCCTTCGGTGGTGTTAAGCGCTTCTTCGAGCGGCTTGGAGACTTCGCGCTCCACAACTTCGGGCGATGCGCCGGGATACAGCGTCTGCGCGACAATCACCGGATACGTGACGTCGGGATACTCGTCCACCGACAGTCGCGCGAAGCCCACGAGTCCGATGACGACGAGCGCCACCATCATCATCGTCGCAAAGACGGGGCGCTTGATGGAAATGTCAGAGAGAAACATCAGCGGGCTCCAGTCGCGGGACGGTTCTCACCAATAATCTGCACCTGCATGCCAGCGCCGAGCATTCCAACGTTGCCGACGACGACTTGATCGCCAACGGCGAGACCTTCGAGCACTTGAATCACACCGCGGCTTTCGTCCACGACGCCGAGTTTGACGATGGCGCGTTCGAGCACGCCACCCTTCACGCGCCACACGAACGGTTCACCGGCGGCACCTGTCGCGGGCTGACGAATCGCGCCCGACGGGACGAGCAGCTGATCA
>JAYUWY010000161.1:0-1907 GCA_043753285.1 Gemmatimonas sp.
CCAAGCTTCTCGCGCATTGCGGCGCGGTGCGGGCCGATCTTTGGCATCTCGGCGATCACGGTGATGTCAGCCTGCGCCGGAATCCACCCGGCGGCCTTCACCCGCTCGACTGCGAGCTTGAGCATCTCAATGCTATCGCGCCCCGCGTTGGCCGCGCTCGTGTCGGGAAACATCTCGCCGATGTCACCGAGCCCCGTGCCGCCGAGAATCGCATCCGTGAGTGCGTGACACACGGCATCTGCGTCGCTGTGGCCCGTGCAGCGCACCGTCGCGGGAATGAGCACGCCGCCGAGCAGCACGCCGTGTCCCTCCACGAAGCGATGCGAGTCGTAACCAATGCCAACGCGGATGCCGAGTGGTGCGCTCACGCAGTCACCAGTTCCTGGGACGGTGCAATCAACGAGTAGTCCTGCTTGCGACGACGCGGGATGAAGCCCGCCTCTCGAATCAGCGATTCCATCTCGTCGGTGGAGGTGCGATGCGTCGTGTTGGCGGCCGACACGACGTTCTCTTCCAGCATCAACGAACCGAAGTCGTTGCAGCCGTAGTGCAATGCCGTCTGCCCAACCTTCAATCCCATTGTCACCCAGCTCGCCTGGATGTTGGGGATGTTGTCGAGCACGGTGCGCGCGAAGGCCGTCGTGCGGAGGTACTCCACCGCGTCGGTCTTCTGCATATGGCTCATCTCCGGCGTGTTCTCCGGCTGCAACGGCCAGCAGATGAACGCCGTGAAACCGCCGGTGCGCTTCTGCACTTCCTTGAGGCGCAATAGATGCTCAACGCGCTCGGCCTTCGTCTCGCCGATGCCGTACATCATCGTGCACGAGGTCTTGAGGCCTTCGCCGTGCGCAATCTCCATCACTTCGAGCCAACGATCGGCACCGGCCTTCTTCTTGGCCACTTGATCACGCACGCGCTGCACGAGAATCTCGCCGCCGCCACCAGGAATAGAATCGAGGCCGGCCTTCACGAGCTCTTGAATGACCGTGCGCGCATCCATGCGATACAGCGTCGCCCAGAAGTCCACTTCCGACGGCGAGAAGCCGTGAATGTGAATGGGATGATTGCGCTTGATGTACTTGAGCAGCTCGAGGTACCACTCAAACGGGATGTACGGGTTGTGCCCGCCCTGAATGAGGATCTGCACGCCGCCGAGGGCCTTCACTTCGTCAATCTTCGCGCCGATCTGTTCGTAGCTGAGCGTCCAGCCTTCAGCGTCCTTGGGACGACGATAGAACGCGCAGAAGCCGCAGTCCGCTACACAGACGTTTGTGTAGTTGATGTTGCGGTCAACGATGTATGTGACGATGGGCTCGGGGTGCAAGCGGTTGCGCACCGCGTTGGCGGCGGCGCCGAGCTCAAGCAGAGGCGTCTTTTCGAAGTACTCGAGGAGATCTGTGTGTTCGGACATAGACTTGAGACTTGAGACGTGAGACTTGAGAGTAAAATCTCGCACAAGCGCTTGACGGCTTCCGTCATCCGTCTTCCGTCTAAAACTAAGCGATTCCCCGACTAACGCCCGGAGTTCTGCGCCGGCAAAAACGCCAGTTTGCCCCGCGGAACGCGTCCAGCAAGTTCTAGGCGGCGCAGGAACTCCGTGAGGCCTTCCAGATCCTTCAGCGTGAGGCGCCAGTCGAGGTCGTCGAAGTACTGACGGCACTCGCCGAGACTCACGCCCGTCGTGCGGCTGGCTTGGGCCGCCAACTCGTCGAGGTGCTTCATACCCCAGTCTCGCGACTGCAGGAGCGCACCGTGCACCTTGAGCGCCTCGGCAACGGGCGTCGTGCGCTGCGCGACCCACACGGCGAACACGAATGGGAGGCCGGTCCATGCCTTCCACTCGGCGCCAAGGTCGTAGACGTATGGATAGGTCTGGCCGTGCCCCTGTGCCACCGGATGGCCCGCGC
>JAYUWY010000162.1:0-1901 GCA_043753285.1 Gemmatimonas sp.
CGGCCGCCCCGCCGCTGCTTTCCTTACCTGCGGCCATCAGCAGCAAGCGTCGTTAGCGAGCGCGCTACGGTTCAATCAGAACCGGCTCAACGACATGAATAGAGATCTCACCGTTGGCACTCTCGGTGTACTGCAAGAGCTGCCCATTGGGGAGCACGTAGACCACACCAGGCGGCGCAGTGCCTCGCGCGACGACGCGGCCCGCTTCGGGGTCCAGCACCTCCACGATAAACTCGTAGAGATGCTGCGCGGACAACGAGCCCGCGCGCACCTCGCCTCCTGTAGCCGGAGACGCCCACGCTGCGCGCCAGTTCGGTGCCGCTCGCTTCACGTACGCCATGAGACGTCCGTCGGGTCGCGAGACGACGGACGCAACGAGCGGTGGCGGCGCATCGGTGGGCGAGCCGCGCCACGCGGCCGATCGTGTTGCAAACCATGCGGGCTGACGGCGCAACTGACGACGAAGCGTGCCTTCGGACGACCAGTGCGCGAGGTGATACTCCAACGGATCGCCGGTCCAGATGTCGTCGCGAGATCCTGCGGCGATTACTGGCAACGTGCTCACGTCGCCGCCGCCGGCACGCGGATCGACGGGCTCCCAGAACGACGCGCGCACCACCGGTGCGCCGGCGGAGAAGTCGAGCAGATGCACGCTGCGCGCCGCCGCACCACGGACGCGGCCGGTCACGGCCACGAGCGTCGGCCAGCGCAGAACCACCGGCGACGCGAACCGGCTCGGCAACGTGAGCTCACGCGCGACCTTGCCGTCGGGCCCGATGACGAGCGCACGCGTGGAGCGCGCGTCGAGAATCAAGACGGAATCGCCGGGGAGCCCGACGATTCCTCCGGCCCCGTAAATTTCGCCCGGTCCCTGACCTTCGCGACTCAGCGTTGCCTCGAAGGCACCCGTGCGCGCGAACTTCGCAACGAGTGCTGGAAACTCCAAGAGCACATAGCCGCCCGAACCGAGCGATGTCGCGACAATCGGTGGTTGCGTCAGCGATGCATCGTCGACGGCGAGGCGCGCGACCACGCGAAACTCCACGCGGCACTGCTGGCAACTGAGTGCGTCCGGGACAAGCGTTGGCTGATCTTGCGCGACACCGCGAACGGGCGTCAGCAGCAGAGCCAAAGCGACGAAGCGTGTAATGATCTGTACGCGCATTGGAATCCGGAATGTCTCGATAACGTGTGCTTCTGCTGTGGACGCTCATATAAAAAGGGTTTGGCGGGGCGTTCGCTACTAGCCTAGGTCATCACGAACGCCCCGCCAAACCCATCCATACACGCGGCCATCAGCAGCAAGCTGCGTTAGGTTGCGCGTTGCGACCTAGAGTCGAGTGACGCCGCTACCGTCGACGCGCGCGCGGCATCGGGCCTCGCCGCAGGCGATGGAGGTCTCGCGCCACGCGGTGCCGCGAATGGCCACCGCATGCCAGCCACCAGTGCCGCGCGGCTCAACGACGAACGCAAACGCTTCGGACGCGAGGTCTTCGGAGCGCTGCGCGCGCATCCCCGTCTCGCTGACCACCGCCTGGCATTGCGCGGCACAGTCCATCGTGACGTCGGTCCATGCGCACCCGGCCGCACACGTCGCGCTCCAACCGGTGGCGGTACGCGACAAGGTGATGTCGAAGCTCGCGGGTGCGTTCACGGCGGCGGTGATGCCGAGGGTGGCGGCGGCAAGAAGGGCAATAGCGAGCAGAGGGCGAAGGCGCATCGACGAACTCCGTGGAGAATGTGAGCGTACGCGGATCTGGGACCGGTCAACCTAACGTGTGCTTCTGCTGTGGACGCTTCAATAGAAAGCAGTGGCGGGGCGGCCGCTAGGCCGTGCGCTGCTCGCAATGTCGGCCGCCCCGCCGCTGCTTTCCTTACCGGCGGCCATCGGCAGCAAGCAA
>JAYUWY010000163.1:0-3827 GCA_043753285.1 Gemmatimonas sp.
GCATTGCCAAACTCCGGCGTGCCACCGCGGCGGAAGTGCGCGAGAATGGTCGGCAAGTACAGCGCGGGCATCTTCGCGAGTAGCACGCCCACGAGCCACTGCTGATAAAACAGAGTGCCGTCCCACTCGTTTGTCGCGGCGGCGTGTGCGGCGTCGCGATTGAGCACCACACCGCTCACGCTCACAAAGCGCCGATAGCAGGCGAGAATCGCGCCGCGGCCCGCCGAGAAGAACCGCTCGTCGGGATAGTAGCGATTGACCTGAACCGGCTTGGAGGGATCGTCCGTGAAGAATTCGTACGCGCGCAGAATGGCGCCCACGTCGCCGTGCTTCGCGATGCCGTCGGCCACGGCGCGAAACGCGCCTGCTGCGACGACGTCATCGTTGCCCATCACGAACACGTACCGACCTGCAGCCAGCGCGACGAGGTTCCGGAAGTTGCCGTCGTAACCGAGGTTCTGGTCGTTGGCGTGAAAGTGGAACTTGCCGGGGTGAGTCTTGGCATAGCGCTCGACGACTGCTCGAATCTCTTCGCGCTCCCGCGAGCCGTCTTCCGCGATCACGCATTCCCAGTCGGTGAAGTCCTGACTCAGGATCGAGTCGAGGAGGCCGGGGAGGAGGTGGGCGCGATTGTAGGCCGGGATACAAACTGAGATCAGCGGACGCACGCTTCGGATTTAGACGGAAGAGTTAAGACGGAAGGGAACTGCAATTCTAGCGCGCGTCGCCCGGCAACCGTCGTGGGAATCGCGTAGAGCCGTGGAAAACCGTGAGCACTTCAATCACCGATTCGCTGCGACGATACACGAGGCGATACGGGGACAGCACTAGCTCGCGAATCTCCGGTGAACGGCGCTCTGGAACAACGCGCCCGGAATCTGGGAATTGTCTGATCTGCCCCGCGGACTCCCAAAGGCGGGCTGCGACCTCGCGCGCCACGGCCGGAGACGAGAGTGCGATTTGCGCGTGTATGCCGCGCAGGTTCTCGAACGCGTGCTCAGTCCAACGAACTTCGATCACAGGCCCAGACGACGCTTGACCTCGTCGTGCGGAATCGTGCGACCGGCGTTCGCATCGGCGATCCCGCGCTCAATCTCCGCAAGCACGACGAGCCGTTCGATGGCGTCTTCGACCGACGCGTCATCAGGGAGTTGTTCAACGGCCTGGCGGAGCAGGACCTTTGCGGTGGACTCGACCACGGTGCACTCCGGTTGGGATAGTCAGAATCTAGTGTCCGCGCTACGCGACTTGCAAAGGACGATCAGCTACTTCAGCGTGAATGTGAGCTGACTCACGGTGCGATCCTCGCTGCGGTAGCCGGGAATAAAGTCGGCGTTTTGGAAGAGATAGTTCAGGCGTTTGCCGATGCTGAATGCCGCATCAATACGCCGAGTGCGCAGCATTCTTCCGGCGCGCAGTCCGAGTTGTACGGTGACGTCGTGGCGGTTTTGGTACGCAAGAAATTCTCTGTACAGCGCGTCGTCGTTCCACCTTGCGCGCTCTACGAAGCCGCCGAGTCCCCAGACTCTTCCTTCGCGATCGAGGGAGATCATTTGGCGTTGGCCGCCGGGGCCGAGTCCAGATCCCAATGGTTGGCCTCTGTGCGTCCAGCCTTGGATTACCGTGGGAGACGTGTACAAGTCCTGCGGATCGCGTCCCGCTCTCTGTGCGGGTTGGTCGAGTCGCACGGCTTCGATGGAGAGGATCCACTTCACCGCGTCGCGCTCGCTGAGGCGCTGACTCATTCCTACTCGGAATGCCAGGCCTTCGGTGGGCATCAGCGTGAGATCGCGAAAATTGCGCAGGGGCTGTTGGCGCGCGCCTTCGAACCACGCGAACGTGCCGCTCTCTCTATTCGTGATGAACAGGTCGAGCGCGAGCATTTCAATCACCGAGTCGGTGCGCGTGGCGAGCATCGGCAACAACGCCGCGCTCATCGGGCCGCCACCGCGGCCGTCCATCACCGTGCGCGAGATGCCCAGGGTCCAATCGGTGCGTTCGTACGTGAGTCGCACTCCCGCGAGTGAACGCAAGTCGTTCGCTGTGTTGGCGTCGAAAAAGCGACTCTCCACGGCGGTTCCGCCAAACCATCGTGCCCGAATTGTTGCGGCACCGAGTGTGCGCCACGTGTTGATTTCCACGCGGGGAAGTCCCGGCGCCGACGTCCCGAGCACGATGCCTTCGCCGACACCCGGGCCCCAGTCGGGACGCGCCGTCGTTGCCGAGAAGACGACATTCGGCAGCATCCACCAAACGCCGCTCTCTCCGGCGTCGAGTCGAAAATGCGCCGCGTCACCCGCGCGCAGCGGCAGATCCGCCGAGAAATCCCCGTGATAAAACGGCGAGGCAAACGACGAGCGCGTGGAATCGCGGCCGGGAAAAATGAGAAAGTCTTGATTGGCGGCAGAGACAATCTCGGGTGCGATGCGCAGCTGGAGATCGCCGAGTCGCAGCTCCATCCCGGCGCGCAGTTGAAGCGCCGTGCCAACTACCGACGGCGCATTGCCCGCGCCGCGGATGTCCGGCGCGCCGCCGCGAGCGGTAATTCGCAACTGGGGCCGGATCCATCGCGTGGTGCCGCGCGTGCACGAAAGCGGGGCGACGCTGTCCGCGCGAGTGTAGCTGCGATGCAACGGCTGATCGCCGCCGAGGGGTGCGAGGGCGGGCATCGGTGGCAGGCACTGCCGCTCACGCGCGGGTCGCTGTGCATCGAGTGACCGAGGCGCAAAAACAACGCTCGCCACAAGGGCGAGCGTGCAGAGCGAAGCGCGAGGAGTGGGGGCGGGCATCGGGCCGAATGTACACCGATGGAGTCGAGAATGACGACAGTGGGCGCGGAGGGACTCGAACCCCCGACCTCTGCTGTGTGAAAGCAGCGCTCTAACCAGCTGAGCTACGCGCCCGGAGAACGAGTAAGGTAACGGGGCGAATACCTGTGTTCAAGAGACGTGAGACTTGAGACGTGAGACTTGAGACGTGAGACTTGAGACGTGAGACTTGAGACGTGAGACTTGAGAAAAAGGTGCGCTCACGTCTCAAGTCTCATATCTTCCCGTCTCGAAAAGGGCCTATAGCTCAGCGGTTAGAGCGGCGGACTCATAATCCGAAGTGCGCAGGTTCGAATCCTGCTAGGCCCATTTGGAGACTTGAGGGGTAAGAGAGGAGACTTGAGCGCACCTACTCACGTCTCAAGTCTCCCGTCTCAAGTCTCAATTGTGACCTACGTCTCTCTTGACACCATTAGAGCGAAGACCGACCTTTCGGCTATCTCCCGCACCGGATTTCCGATGCGGCTTGTGCACGTCCCTTTGCTCCCTGATCGGAGATTTACCGATGCGCCTTCGTTCCTCTGCCACTTTCCTTGCGCTCGCCGTGTCGCTCACGCTGCCTGGCGCGCTCTCCGCGCAGAGCCGCGACGTGTATCTCATCCCCGAGATGAGTGATGTGGGTGGCGCCACGATGGGTCGCGCACAGCCCGGTGTGGCGGCGTCCTCGCCGGTGGGCTTCGGCCCCTCGCGCGGTGACATCTTCGCCGGCTTCGGCTACCAGGTGAAGGCCGTGAACGGTCAGCAGGACGGCTCGCTGTCCGTCGGTGGCGGCTTCCTCGACCCCAACGAGACCGTTGGTCTCGAAGCGGTGTTGACGTCGCTCTCCACGATTCGCGGCGGCTTCGGCTCGCGCATCGTCGGCGCCGTAAAGGTCCACAAGATCGTCAGCGGTTGGGGCCTCGGCCTCGGCTACGAAGGCATCTACCTCAACGGCAACGAGTTCGACACCAAGCCGTCGGTGTACTTCGCTGGCACGCGCGTGCTGCAGGTTCGTGAGGC
>JAYUWY010000164.1:0-7775 GCA_043753285.1 Gemmatimonas sp.
CACGTCCGAGCGCCTTCACTGACAGCTCGGCCGATGACGATCCGCTGAACCTCTGACGTGCCCTCATAGATCTCCGTGACCTTGGCATCACGGAAGTACCGCTCTACGGGATAATCCTTCACATACCCGTAGCCACCAAACACCTGAATCGCCTGTGTGGTCACCCACATCGCCGTCTCGCTGGCGAAGAGTTTGCACATCGACGACTCGGCAGATACATCGACGCCACGATCCTTCGCTGCGGCGGTTTGATGCAACATCGCGCGTGCCGCGGTGATGCGCGTCGCCATGTCGGCGAGTTTGAACTGCACGCCCTGGAAATCTGCGATGGGACGGCCGAACTGCTTGCGCTCATTCGCATAAGCAGCAGCGGCCTCGAACGCGGCGCGCGCAATACCAATGGCCTGCGCCGCGATGCCAAGACGCCCGTGTTCGAGCGACTGCATCGCGTACACGAAGCCCATGCCCTCTTCGCCGAGCAAACGATCAGCGGGCACACGCATGTTGTCGAAGGTCAACTGCACCGTCGGTGACGCGCGCATTCCCATCTTGTCCTCTTTCTTGCCGATGTGGAATCCGGCGAGGTCCGGCGTCAGGATGAATGCCGACACGCCCTTGGACTTCCTCGGCGCGTCGGGAGTATCGGTGCGAATCATCGCAATCACGACACCCGCGTGCGTGCCGCTGGTAATCCACGACTTGGAGCCGTTGATGATCCAGTCGTTGCCGTCGCGCACGGCGCGGCAACGAATCGCGGAGGCGTCAGAGCCGGCGTCGGCTTCGGAGAGTGCAAAGGCGCCGAGCAGTTCGCCGCGAGCCAGCGGCGCGAGGAAGCGCTCCTTCTGCGCTGCGGTACCGTGCGCGTTCAGCATCACGGTGGGCAACGAGTTGTGCACGGAGAGCATCACGGCCACGCTGGCGTCGGCGGCGGCGATTTCTTCGAGTGCCAACAAGTAGGTCATCGAGTCGAGCTCGAGCCCGTCGTACTCCTGCGGCAACAGCATGCCCAAGAAGCCGAGCGCGCCGAGCTTGCCGATGAGCGACGGTTCAAAGTGCGCGTCGCGATCCCACTGCGCCGCAAACGGGCGCACGTGTTCGTCGGCGAAGGCCTTCGCGGTCTCCACGATGGCGACCTGATCCTCCGTCATCGCGATGATGCCTTTGTGCGTGAGCGGAGCGATCGTGCTGGTGGACATCTGCGTTAGCTCGCGTACGTGTAGAATCCGCGGCCACTCTTCTTTCCGTACCAACCGGCGGCGACGTACTTCTTGAGTAGCGGGCACGGGCGGTACTTCGGATCGCCGAGTCCTTCGTGCAGCACTTCGAGAATCGCGACGCAGGTGTCGAGGCCAATGAAATCGGCGAGCGTCAGCGGACCCATCGGGTGATTCATGCCGAGCTTCATCACTTGATCAACCGCTTCTGGCGTGCCGACGCCTTCCATCACGGCGTAGCAAGCTTCGTTGATCATCGGCATCAGAATGCGATTGGCGATGAAGCCTGGAAAATCATTGGCTTCAACGGGCGTCTTGCCCAGCGCCTTCGAGAGTTCGATGGTCTTCGTATTCGTGGCGTCGGATGTCGCGAGGCCGCGAATGACTTCTACGAGCTGCATCACCGGCACCGGATTCATGAAGTGCATGCCGATCACGAGTTCGGGGCGCTTCGTGACGGCGGCGATCTCGGTGATGGAGATCGAGCTGGTGTTTGTGGCGAGAATCGCGCCCGCCGGAGCGAGGCGATCGATGTCGCGGAAAATCTGGAACTTGAGGTCTTTGCGCTCAGTCGCGGCTTCCACGACAATGGTCGCGGTGGACACGGCATCGAGCGAGGTGCTGGTGGCGATGCGGGCGAGTGCTGCGTCGCGCGCGGCAGCGTCGAGTGCACCCTTCTTCACCTGGCGCTCAAGATTCTTCTCGATGGTCGCCTTGCCCTTCGCGAGCGCATCGGCGGAAACGTCAATCAAGACCACATCAAAGCCGCTTGTCGCGCAGACGTGGGCGATTCCGTTGCCCATTTGTCCGGAGCCAATAACAGCGAAAATTTCTTTGGGTTGTGACATGCGCTAAAAATAGCCGGATTGGCGCGGATATGGGACGGAAGACTTAAGACGGAAGGAGTGCCCGCCGAGGGCTCCCCTTCCGTCTTAAGTCTTCCGTCCAGCTTTGGCCGAGCAAAAGCTCGTTAAACCAGCTCCACCGAGAGCGCGACCGCATTGCCGCCCCCGAGGCAAAGAGTTGCCATCCCCGTCCGCTTCCCTCGCGCCGCGAGCGCGTGGAGCAGCGTGACCAGCACGCGCGTGCCTGACGAGCCAATGGGGTGGCCAAGCGCAATCGCGCCGCCGTTCACGTTCACGCGGTCCCAATCCCAGCCCAGCGCGTCGCCGTCGGCCAAAGACTGCGAAGCAAACGCCTCGTTGGCCTCGATCAGATCGTAGTCGCCAATCTTGGCGCCGGTGCGCTTCATCAGGTTGTTCACGGCCACAATCGGCGCGAAGAACAAATCCTGCGGATCGCCACCGCCGGACGCGTAGCCTGTGATGCGCGCGAGAATCGGCAGACCATGTGCCTTGGCGTACGCTTCGCTGGCCACAACCACTGCGGCTGCTCCGTCGTTGAGTCCCGGCGCGTTGCCCGCGGTCACGGTCAACTCCTCGGGCTTCATATCCTTAGGCGCATCCTTCGCAAACGCAGGCCGCAACTTGGCCAGCGCTTCCATGGACGTGTCTTTGCGCGGCGATTCGTCGGTATCAATCACGACGGGCTTCTTGCCGGCGATCTCCACGGACACAATCTCCTTCGCAAATCGGCCGCCTTCGATGGCCGCGACGGCCTTCTGGTGCGACTGGAACGAGAACTCGTCCTGACGCTGGCGCGTAATGCCAGCCTTCTTCGCCGTATACTCGGCGTGACCGCCCATGTGGCGATCGTAGAACGAGCACCACAGGCCGTCGTTGATCAAACCATCGACCATCGACTGATTGCCGAACTTCACGCCGTTGCGCATGCCGCGCACATAGTGCGGCGCGTTGCTCATGGATTCCATGCCGCCGGCCACGAGCAACTGCTCGTCACCCGCGCGAATCGCCTGCGCCGCCTGCATCACGGCCTGCAAGCCAGAGCCGCACACCTTATTGATGGTCACCGCGGGCACGAGGCCAGGAATACCGGCCTTGATCGCGGCCTGACGGGCGGGCGCTTGGCCTACGCCGCCCTGCAGCACGTGGCCCATGATGACTTCGCCAATCTCGGCGGCATCGATGTTGGCGCGCTTGACGGCTTCGCGAATGACGATGGCGCCGAGTTCGGGGGCGGTGAGGGTGGAGAGACCACCCAGGAATCGCGCGATGGGAGTTCGCGTGGCGGAAACGATGACGGCGGTTCGATCAGCAGACATTTATATGGAGACGTGAGACTTGAGACGTGAGACTTGAGGTTATCTGAATCGGCGCGATGAGTTGAATCCCACCGTTGCGCCAATACTCGGCAAAAATGCGATGATGTTCACGGTCGCCCAACGCATTGCAGTGCTCATTCCCTGACGCGGGCGCTCTTGCGGGCCGAGCAATGCGCGCGAAAGGGCCCAGCCTGCGACAAAGCCCACACCGGTGCCGAGGTATGTGGCATCGAACTCACCAGTTTGATCACCGATGTTGCCGATGGCGTACACAGTGCCGGCGGTGGCTAGTCCAGCAACAGCTACACCCGAGAGATTTCCGACAAAACGGCGCGTCGCATCCTGATCAACGCCCGCGAGATCGCCAATGCGCTCTCCCACGTAGCGTCCCACAAGAAACCCACCGATGCCCGCGTAAGTGCCCGCGACGAGTTCGCCGGTGACTCGGCCCGCGCTGAGCGCTGGGCGAGATTGTTGCGCGGATGCGACAGTCAGCGGCGCGGCGAGTAGCGCGCACACTAGAAGTACTCTGGCCTGTGTCATGCGTCGCTCGCAGCAATCACAGGCGGCAACGCGCGCGTGCGAATCTCGTGCGTGATGCTCGCAACGAAGTCGTCCACAGACACAATCTCCTGCTTCTTGCCCGCGCCGCGCACGCGAATCGCCACCTGCCCCGACTCGGCTTCGCGCTTGCCGCACACGGCCATATATGGAGTCTTCATCATCTCGCCATCCCGGATCCGGTAGTTCAGCGTGTCGCTGCGGTCATCACAGGTAGCACGGACGCCGGCGGCCCGGAGTTTCGCCGTCACCTCTTTGGCGTACCCCGCAACGTCGTCGGAGATCGGCAACACACGAACTTGCTCGGGCGAGAGCCACGTCGGGAACGCCCCGGCGAAGTGCTCGATGAGAATCGCGAGGAATCGCTCAAAGCTGCCGCACACAGCGCGGTGAATGACCACCGGACGGTGCGCCGCGTTGTCGTCACCCGTGTACGAAAGGTCAAACCGCTCGGGCGCGTTGTAGTCGAGCTGAATTGTGCCCAACTGCCAGGCACGACCAATCGAGTCGGTGACGTCAAAGTCAATCTTGGGTCCATAAAACGCACCGTCGCCTTCCTTCAGCTCGTACGGCCTGCCCGACTGCTCCAATGCGGCCTTCAAACCCGCTTCTGCGCGATCCCACAATTCATCAGAACCAATGCGCTGCTCAGGACGCGTCGCGAACTTCAGCTTGGCGGTGAGACCAAAGGCCTCGTAATGGCCCAAGATGAAGTCGAGCAGGAACTGCACTTCGCTCGCGATCTGGTCTTCGCGCAAATACACGTGGCAATCGTCCTGCGAGAACTGCCGCACGCGCGTCAAACCGCTGAGCGCGCCGCTCAACTCATTGCGATGCAGCGCATCGAACGTGACGAAGCGCATTGGCAGGTCGCGATACGAATGCTTGCTCGCGCCAAAGTACAAATGATGCGACGGGCAGTTCATTGGCTTGAGCGACATGCTCAACGAATCCTCGTGCGAAGCGCCATGCGCAGCCGCTTCCTTGTCCAACACGAGGAACATGTTCTCCTTGTACTTGCCCCAATGTCCCGACTGCTCCCACAGCTTCTTCGTATACAACAGCGGCGTCTTGATCTCCAAAAATCCATTCTGCTGACGCTCGCGCACAAAGCTCTCGAGCGTATTCCATAGAATGGTGCCCTTGGGCGTCCAGAACGCAGCGCCTGGCGCCTGCGGGAAGAACTGAAACAGATCAAGCTGTCGGCCGAGCACGCGGTGATCGCGCTTCTTGGCTTCGTCGAGATTGTGCAGATGCGACTCCAGCTCGTCCTTCTTAAAGAAGGCCGTCGCGTAAATACGCTGCAGCATCTGCCGCTTCTCGTCGCCACGCCAATAGGCGCCCGCAGCGGAGAGCAGTTTGAAATTCTTTAAGTACGACGTGTCTGGTACGTGCGGCCCGCGGCACAAGTCCACAAACGGACCGTCCGTGTACGTCGAGATGACTTCGTTGGGATCGGTAAAGTCTTCGAGGCGCTCAAGCTTGAGCGGATCATCCGCGAACACCTTCTGCGCTTCGGCCTGTGTGACTTCCGCACGCACAAACGGGAGCTTGTCCGCCACCACCTTATGCATCTCGGCTTCAAACGCCTCGAGATCTTCAGGAGTGAACGGCTTGCTCACCTCAAAGTCATAGTAGAAGCCATCGTCGATGGCTGGACCAAAGCCAATCTTCGCGTCGGGGCGCAAACGGCGCACCGCTGTCGCCAAGATGTGCGCACCCGAGTGACGCAACACGGCGAGCGCGCGCGGATCTTTGTCCGTGAGCACCTGGAACGCGCCGCCCGAGCGAATCGGCGTCATCAAGTCTTGGATTTCGCCGTCAATCGCGATGGCAATCGCCGCCTTCAACAGGCCAGGACCAATGCTCGCGACGACTTCGCGTCCGAGGGTGCCCGGAGGCACTTCGCGCGTCTTGCCGTCGGGCAGCACCAACACCAACAGGTCAGCCACGGCACTCATTTCGCGACTCCGTCAATCATCGCGGGCACGGAGCCACCGAACTTCGCGGCCAGCACGAGCCCGGTCACCAACGTCGCGGCGAAGACCAACCAGAGAATCGCCGCGCGCCAACGAGAACTCGGCGCCGATGGGACCGCAACAGTGGACGTAGGGGTAGACATACGTGCAACTTAGCTATGGCAGTAACACCCCGCCACGCATTTACTCCTGCTTTTCGTCCATATGCGCGTCATCGAAGTGGAAGCCGAGGAAAAGAGTGATCGCTGGCTGCTCTGGCTCCTCGCCGGAACCGCCGTCGGCATCACCGCGGGCGTGCTCGTCGCCGAAAAGTTCAGCGGCCGTCGCCCCAACTTGGGCGGACTCGGCAAGCGTGTGCGCGGACTCGCGCGCGCGGTGAGCGGCCAGTGGGGTCCGTTGGTGGACGTCGCGCTGGAGCTAAAGGATCAGTGGGATGAGCGTCGCGCCGCCCGCCCCATTCCGGCCGAGGCAGCACACGACGAGGACTACGAAGACGCCGACGAGTACGAGGCCGCGACGGAAGCGTACGACGACGACACGGACGACGAGTTCGATGACTTTGAGGCCGACGAGGACTCGGAAATCGGGGCGCGTGTGCTCGAGGCCTACCTCAACGACCCCATCTTGGCCGAGCGCTTGGTGGAGATTGAGGCCGACGACGACGGCGAGGTGCTGCTGCTGGGCTCCGTGCGCTCGGCGAAGGAAATCGCACACGCCGTGACCCTCGCCCGTGGAGTGCCGGGCGTGACGAGCGTGCGCCAGCAGCTAACGGTCCGCGCGCGGCGCTAAGTCCGCGCGGATAGCGGTAGGAGACTTGTCGGGCGGGGGATATCTTTCATAGATGCCTGAGACGCCCGACCAGCAGCCGGACTTCCCGACCCACTTCGAATTCGCCGCCGCCGAACCCGCGCTCACGAGCGCCTGGGACGCGAACGGCATTTTCCGCGCCGACGCCTCGCGTACCAAAGCGATGGGCGGCACGCGCGATTCGTTCACCGTGCTCATTCCGCCGCCGAACGTGACGGCAGTTTTGCACGTCGGTCACGGACTGAACAACACCGTGCAGGATGTGCTCGTGCGTTGGCGCCGCATGGCGGGCGACGAAGCGCTGTGGTTGCCGGGTACGGACCACGCGGGCATCGCGACGCAGAACGTCGTCGAGAAGATCATCGCCAAGGAAGGCAAGACGCGCTTCGACCTCGGTCGCGACGCGTTTGTGAAGCGTACGGAACAATTCGTCGAGGAAACCGGCGGGGTTATTTTACATCAGCTGAAGGCGATTGGTGCGTCGGCAGATTTTTCGCGCACGGCCTACACGCTGACGCCGGAGCTCTCGCTCGCGGTGCGCGAAGCGTTCGTGCGGTTGTTCGAGAAGAAGCTCGTGTATCGCGGCCATCGCGTGATTCACTGGTGCCCGCGTTGCTTGACGTCGCTCTCGGATGAGGAAGCCGAGTTCCACGACAGCGAAGGCGCAATGCATCACGTGCGCTATGTGTTTGCGGATGATCCGTCGCAGAGCATCACGATTGCCACGACGCGGCCCGAGACGATCCTCGCCGATGTGGCGATTGCGGTGCATCCCGACGACGAGCGCTACTCCGCTTTCGTGGGCAAGGACGTGCTATTGCCGCTCACGGGGATTCGCATGCCCGTGATTGCGGACAGTTACGTGGAGAAGGATTTTGGCACGGGCGCGCTCAAGATCACGCCGGCGCACGATGCGAACGACTTTGAAGTCGGCAAGCGCCACAAGCTCGCGATGCCGGTGGTGATTGATCCCACGGGCAAGCTGGGCGAAGTGTCTGACGCAGCGGGTCGCGTGCCGGCAGAATACGCGGG
>JAYUWY010000165.1:0-1897 GCA_043753285.1 Gemmatimonas sp.
GCACGATCGAGCGTGGCAACGAGCTTGTCGGCGATGTCCTTGGGCTTCTGGCCGAGCGGCTTCGCGAGGGTCATCGCGAGGTTCGTGGCCCAATCGCCGTGCGACGGATCGCGCGGGCGCTCGAGCGCAACCTTCACATCAGCGGGCGCGCCAAGGGCGATTGCTGCCTGCGCGAGTGCATCGCGCAACGACTCGATGCCGCTCACTGAGAACCGCTCGACGTGCCGCCCGAAGACGGTCCGTTCTTTTTAGCTGCGCTCTTTGAAGAGTCAGTCTTCGACGAGTCGCTCTTCGACGATTCGCTCTTTGCCGAAGTCGTTGGCGCCGGCGAAGACGCAGAGGAACTGCTTGATGACGACGCGCTAGAAGCGGACGCGCTCGACGCGGCGGGAACGCTTGCCGACGTCGGCACGCTCGATGACTCGCCGGTCGCGGAGGCTGCAGGCTTCTGCTGATCTTTCTTCCCGTCTTTGCCGTAATCGGTGATGTAGAATCCCGATCCCTTAAAAACGAGTCCAGCGCCCGCGCTCACGCGACGCGACGCCATAGCGCCGCAGACGGGGCACGGAATCTCACTCTTGGCGGCGCTGATTCTGAGGACGAAGTCCTCGGACTCGTGCCCTTCTGGGCAACGGTATTCGTAAGTCGGCATTTGACAGGCTGAACGGGGCGTAACGTGTGGAGCCTGTTAAACTTAGCGGCCGTTCATAAGGCGTTCAAGACACTACGCCGGCCGGTACTCGCCCCACACGCCGCGCAAAACATCGGCGATTTCGCCCACAGTGGCTCGGGCCCGCACGGCCTCAATGATGAGCGGCATGAGAGGGTCACGAGACTTGGCTCCGCTCGCATATGCCGGAGCCGCCGCGCCAATCGCCGCCAACGCCTTGGTCACGCGCGCCGCGTCACGAGTCGCCTTCACCTTAGCCAACCGCTCGCGCTGCCCGCGCTCAAGCTCCGAGAAGTTCGGCGCCGGAATAATCGGCGGCTCTTCGCCGTCCGCAAACTTGTTCACGCCGACAATCACAGTGCTGCCCTGCTCCACTGCGAGTTGGAACTCGTACGCGGAGCGTCCGATCTCCTCTTGGAAGAAGCGCGCATCAATTGCGGCCGCCGAGCCGCCGAGCTCTTCAACCTTCGCCAGCAGCTCCAGCGCGCGTGCTTCCACACTGTCGGTGAGCGACTCGACGTAGTAACTACCCGCGAGAGGATCCACCGTCTGCGCGACGCCACTCTCAAACGCGACAATCTGCTGCGTGCGTAGCGCGAGCGTTGCGGCCTCGGCCGTTGGGAGTGCGAGCGCTTCGTCGTAACCGTTGGTGTGCAACGACTGCGTGCCGCCGAGCGTCGCCGCCAACGTCTGCACCGCGACGCGTACGACATTGTTCAGCGGCTGTTGCGCCATCAACGTCACGCCGCCCGTCTGCGTGTGAAACCGCAACTTGCACGACGCGTCGTTGGCGCCAAAGCGCTCGCGCATCATGCGCGCCCACATCCGTCGCGCCGCGCGGAACTTGGCGACTTCTTCGAACAAGTCGTTGTGGCAAGCGAAGAAGAAGCTCAACCGCGGCGCGAACTCATCCACCTTGAGGCCCGTATCAATCGCGCGCTGCACATACGCCAGCGCATTGGCAAACGTAAATGCAAGCTCCTGCACCGCCGTCGCACCGGCTTCACGAATGTGATAGCCCGAAATCGAAATTGGGTTGAAGCTGGGGACTTCTTGCGCGCAGAACCGGAATGTCTCTGCAATCAGTGCCAGCGACGGCTCGGGCGGATACACATACGTACCGCGCGCGATGTATTCCTTGAGAATGTCGTTTTGAATCGTGCCGCTGAGCTTGTCGCGCGCGATGCCGCGTTCTTCGGCAACGACGACGTACATCGCGAGCAGCAC
>JAYUWY010000166.1:0-1891 GCA_043753285.1 Gemmatimonas sp.
ATGTTCTTGCGCCAGATGATTCGTCATCACGAAGGCGCCATCACGATGGTGAAGCAACTGTTGGCGACGCCACGCGCCGCGCAGCAAGTGGACGTGAACGTGCTCGCCAACGATGTCGAAGCAACGCAGACCGCAGAGATTGGACTGATGTGGCAGATGCTCGCTGATTTGGATTGACCCTCACTGACTTGGAGTCGCGTTCGATGCAGATGATTCGCACCGTTGCCGCTACGCTCGCCATCGCATTGGCTGTGCCGCTCGCAGCCCAGACCTACCCGAGCGCGACGGACCCGCGCAACAATTTGAAGCCAGGCGTAAGTGATGCAGGCGTCGCGCTCAGCGGCATGCGCTTGATCACGACCGCGCCAAAGCCGCCGGCGTTTGACTCGGTGAGCGGACTGACCTTCGTGAACTCGGATCTCGCGTTCCGCGGGAATCTCGTGTACCAGGGCAACTTCGCAGGCTTCTCGATTTGGGACGTGAGCAACGCCGCCGCTCCGGTAATGCTCTCCGAAGTGCAGTGCATCACGTCGCAGGGCGATCCGTCAATCATCGGCAACTTGTTGTTTATCTCCGCCGAGGGCGCGGGCAATCGCAATGACTGCGCGAAGGGCGGTGTGCAGAATCCGGCTGACGCGATGCGCGGTGTGCGCATCTATGATGTGAGCAATCCGCGCGCGCCGCGACTCATCACCAACGTGCAGACCTGCAAGGGCTCGCACACGCATACGGTGATTCCGCACCCCACGGACAAGGGCATCGTCTACATCTACGTCTCGGGCAGCCAGAACGCGCGCGACGAAGCGGAGCAGGCCGGATGCCGCAACGGCACCGATCCCGCTGATGAGGGCAATTCGCTGTATCGCCTCGATGTAATTCGCGTGCCGCTCGCGCGCCCGCAGGATGCTGCCGTTGTCACGGGTGCGCGCATCTTCACGGGACTTGGACCCGCGCCCTCGCGCGGTGGTCGTGCGCGCGCTCCGCGTGCAATGCCTGGCGCCGATAGCGCGCAGATGCGCGCGATGGCCGCGAATGGTCCGCGCAACTGTCACGACGTCTCGGCGTATCCCGCCATGGGACTCTTGGCCGGCGCGTGCTCAAGCTATGGATTGCTCGTCGATATCTCGAACCCCGAGCGCCCCGTGCGCTTGGACGCAGTGGCCGACACGAACTTCTCGCTGTGGCACACGGCGGTGTTCAGCAATGACGGCAAGAAGATTGTCTTCACGGACGAGTGGGGCGGTGGTACGTCGCCCAACTGTCAGGCCATTCACCCGCTAGAGATGGGCGGCAACACGACGCTCGTTATTGGCGCGGATCGCAAACTCACGCAGCACGCGTACTTCAAGATTCCCACGGCGCAGGCGGCCAACGAGAACTGCGTGTCGCACAACGGCTCGCTCATTCCCGTGCCGGGTCGTGACATCATGGTGCAGGGTTGGTATCAGGGCGGCGTCGACGTGATTGACTTCACGGATCCGGATCGTCCGTTCGAGATCGCGTTCTTTGACCGCGGCCCGATGGATGCACCAGCACCGCCGCCGGCTCCGGCCGCTGCGGGTGCTGCTCCGGCTGGCCGTCGCGGTGGCACGATCGCTGGCTCGTGGGGCGCCTACTGGTACAACGGGCGCATCTACTCGTCTGAGATGGCGCGCGGACTCGACATCCTTGAGATCCTGCCGTCGGCTCACCTGTCGGCAAACGAAATCGCTGCTGCGAAGCTGGTGATGATGGATGAGTTCAACCCGCAGAGCCAGCCGTTGATTGTGTGGCCGGCGGCGTTCCCGGTGGTGCGCTCGTATCTCGACCAGCTCGTGCGCGGACAGGGCCTGGGTGCCGAGCACACGACGCCGATCGACGCAGCGTTGACGGCAGCGGAGGCGAAGACGGG
>JAYUWY010000167.1:0-1890 GCA_043753285.1 Gemmatimonas sp.
CCTGCTGTTGGACGAAGCAACGAGCGCGGTGGACAGCGAGAGCGAAGCAGAGATCCAGCGCGGACTCGAAGTGCTGATGCAGGGCCGCACAACCATCGCTGTTGCGCACCGACTGAGCACAATCACGCGGGCTTCGGAGATCCTCGTGTTGCACCACGGCGAGGTGCGCGAGCGAGGGACGCATCGGACACTCCTGGCTGCAGATGGTCTGTATGCGAGACTGTACCGATTGCAAGTGGGGGAGCTCGCCAGTACGTCCTGACAGAGGGGCCTGTGCGCTTGCCGAGCCTCTACGCGAGGCGGTACTTTTCTTCTCGAATGCCCTATCTGCAGCTTCTAGACCAGCAATTCCCGCTCCCGGCGGGTGACGCGACCGTCGGTGCCTTTGATGGCGCGACGGTCCGCTTGCCCAGTGGCGACGCCAATGCGCGCGCCGTGATTACGGTCGGCGCGAAGGGCACAGTGATCAAGCGCGGCACCCCAGACGCCATCGTGTTGGTGAACGGCGTGCAGCTCGGACTCGAGCCCAGCCCCATCCTGCACGGCGATCGTGTGGAGATTGGCGGGCACGAGCTTCGCCTCGCCGAAGATCAGAAAGAGGGCAGCACACAGTTCGTGAGCGCTGCCGATGTCGCGGCGCTGGTGGCCGCGTCTTCGAAGTCGGCGTCGCCCAAGAAGCCCACGACCGCCACTGGGGGACGCCTCGTCTCTCTCGTGGACGGCCGCGAGTACCCGGTGTCTGACGCCGGTGTGTCGTTTGGGCGCGAAGTGGGCAACGACATCGTGCTTTCGTCCAGCGAAGTGTCGCGTAAGCACGCGAGTATCGCACCGGCGTCTGGTGGCTACGTGCTCACCGACCACAGCACGAACGGCGTATGGGTGAACGGCACGCGTATGTCGGGCACGCAGCTGCTCGGCCGCGGCGACGTGCTCAAGATGGGCACGGAAGAGTTCCGCTTCTACGCCGACGTCGCGAAGGCGGCCCCGGCTCCTGCGGCGGCTCCCGCGCCGGCGCCTGTGGCAGCACCCGCTCCAGCCCCTGTGGCGCCACCCGCGCCCGCTCCTGTCGCTGCAGCTCCCGCACCTGTCGCTGCAGCTCCCGCTCCTGTCGCTGCAGCTCCCGCACCTGTGGCTGCGCCGGTACCTGCTCCCGTAGCAGCGCCCGTCGCAGCGCCCGTCGCAGCACCAGCGCCGGCTCGTACTGGTCGCGCGCCGCTCGCCACCCTCGAGATCAAGGCCGAGGGGCCGCTTAAGGGCACCAAGTTTGACCTTCACGCTGCGCTGACCAACATCGGCCGCGGCGACCACAACGATATCGCGATTCGCGACGAGTCCATCTCGGACTCGCACGCCAAGATTCAGAAGCGCGCCGACGGCTGGTGGATTGTCGATCAGGATTCCACCAACGGCACATACGTAGGCGGCCGGCGCGTGCAGGGCGAACAAAAGATTGAAGGTGCTCCCGACCTGCGTTTCGGGGGCATCAAGATGTCATTCCGCCCGGCGGCCCAGGTCGCCGAGGCAGGTGGATCCACGCGCGCAATCGCTGCCGTGGACGCCGACGCAATGCGTCGGAGCATCGCATCAAAAACTCCGGCGATGGCCAAGCAACGCGCTGCGGCCCCCGTTCCCGACGCCCCCAAGAAGTCGGGGTGCGGCGCGGTTATCGCCATCTTCCTAACCCTCGCCGGTGCCGGCGTGGGACTCATTGCGCTTCTCGTCACAACGGTTCGCTGACCGCTATGCAGATTCACGTCGGCGCGGGGACGGATGTCGGCCGCATTCGCCAAGGCAACGAAGACAACTTCTTTGCTGAGGCTGACGAAAAGCGCGGTGTATTCGTCGTCGCAGATGGAATGGGTGGTCACGCCGCCGGCGAAGTCGCCAGCG
>JAYUWY010000168.1:0-3802 GCA_043753285.1 Gemmatimonas sp.
GTGGTGAAGTATCGCGGCTCTGGGTTCTCGTCCGACGAGTTTCCCATCACGCTGTCGGAGCGCGCAATGCAGCTCACGAACCGCGGACCGACCGAGCTCGTCTATAAGGTCAGCAACGAACGCGTGTCGACCGGGCTCCCGCGACTCGACCATATGCTCATTGGCGGCTACCACCGCGGGAGCAATGTGCTCATCTCCGGCGCACCAGGTACCGCCAAGTCGACGCTCTGTTGCTTGTTTGCCGCCGCCGCGTGTCAGCGTGGCGAGCGCACGCTGTATGTCAGTTTCGATGAAGGGGCCGCTCAGATTGTGCGCAATGTCAAATCGGTGGGCATTGATCTCCAGACGCACTTAGCATCGGGAGTGCTCTCGATGTACTCGACGCGAACACGTGGAGCAAACATCGAAGAACAATTTGGCGAGCTACGCGAACTGGTCCGTTCGCGAAGGGCACGCTGTCTCGTGATTGATCCGCTGTCTGCATTGTCGAGCAAAATGACCCACGTGGCCTCGGCCGACGCTGCCCAACAGTTCATCGATTTCCTTAAAGGCGAAGGTGTGACGGTCGTGAATACTTCGCAGATGGACGGTATTTCGGTAGACGAAGCGACGGCGACGGGTATCTCGACGATCGCCGATACGTGGATTCACGTGTCGTATCTCGTGCAGGATGGCGAACGCAATCGTGCGCTCACCATCGTCAAATCTCGCGGAACGGGGCACTCGAATCAGGTGCGCGAGTTGACGCTCAGCGGTTCGGGCGTCGATCTCACCGACGTGTTTGTGGCGCAGGGCAAGGTGCTCATGGGGGTTGCGCGATGGGAGTGGGAGCAAGAGGAGCGTGCGGCGAAGAAGCATTTGCAGGCCGCCACAGTGCTCAAGCGCTTGCAGCTCAAACTGTCGCAAGCCGAGGCAGCGGCGCGGCTGCAAGTGGTACAAGTGGAGATCGAGGCGCGCGAGGCTGAGATTGCCGTGCATGCGGAAGCCACGGGACGCGAGACAGAGTTGCGCGTCAGCGACCGAGCAATGTTGCTCAAACTGCGGCACGCCGATGCCGAGGTGGCAGCGATGAAGCCGAGCGCAAGGCTCGCCGTCGCCAAGCCGGCGCGCAAAAGGCGCCGCGCGGCGGCGGACGAGAGTCGCTGAGTGGCTACACCGCGAAGCCACTCGGCGAACACGAAGCTCAAGCTCCGCCTGTACGTCGCTGGGCGCGCGCCGAATTCGCTGCGCGCCATCGGGAACTCGAAGGCGATTTGCGAGGAGCATTTCAGCGGACGCTACGAACTCGAGATCATTGACATGATTGCGCATCCCAAGCGCGCCATTGCCGACGGCATAGTCGTGACGCCGACGTTGCTTCGCCTTGCACCGGAGCCCGTCATACGCGTCATCGGCAACCTCAGCGATACGGATAAAGTGCTCACGGTTCTGGCCGGCCAGTGAGTCCGAGTCGCGCCGCCGAGCGCCTGCTAGTGCAGCGCCTCGCCGAGGCAGATTCGACGATCGAAGCGTTGCTCTCGGGGCAAGTGGACGCGGTGGTCGACGCGAACTCCAAGACGCCAGTATTGCTTGCGCTCGCTCAAGACGCGCTCCGTGAAAGTGAGGAGCGGTATCGGCGCATTCTCGAGACCACCGAAGAAGGCATCTGGCTCACGGACGCGGCCGGCACCACGACCTTTGTGAATCGGAGTATGGCGGCCATGCTCGGTTGCCCCGACGACGACTGCCTCGGCAAGCGGCACGCAGACTTTCTCGACGCAGATGGACAGGCGCAGCTGGCTCTGTTTTTGCGTGCTCCGGGAGCCGGAGTGCTCGACATCAAGCTCACGCGGCTCGATGGCCAGCCGACATGGGCGCAGTTGCGTGCCGTTCCCGATGCCGCTCGCGCGGGCGAAGCCGCTGGTGTGCTCGCAATGATCACAGACGTGACGCCGCGCCGCGCCGCGGCGCTCGCGCTAAGTCAAGAGCGCGACCGCGCGCAGCGCTATCTCGACACCGCCGAAGTGTTTCTCGTAGCGCTCGACCTTGACGGCCGCATCGTGCTCGTCAATCGCTACGCCTGTCGAGTGCTCGAACGGCGCGCGGAGGCGCTCCTCGGCGAGAAGTGGATTGAGATGTGCACGCCCCCGCGACTCCACGCAGAACTCAACCAACGCTATTCCGACACCCTTAACGGCGGGCACTCGGTGTCGGAGAACATCATTGTGACCGCGTCCGGCGAAGAGCGGATTGTTGAATGGCGGAGCACGCTCCAGCGTGACACCGAGGGGCGCGTGACGGGTACGTTTAGTTCGGGCACGGACATCACCGACCGCGCTCGCGCGATTGAGGCGCTCCGCGCGGCCGAAGAGCGAATGCGCTTTACGTTGCGCAGCACCAACATCGGTATGTGGGATATGGATTACGTCACGGGCGTCTTGCGGTGGTCGGAGATCCTCGAAGGACAGTACGGCTACGCACCTGGCACATTTGAAGGCACCTTCGCGGCGTTTGCGGAGCGCATTCACGCGGAGGATCGACCCGCGGCGCTGGCGGCAATCACTGAGGCGGCGCGTCGTGGTGGTGAGTTTATTCAGCGTCACCGCATTGTGCGTCCCGACGGCACCGTGCGCCATCTCAGTGGAGCCGGACGCGTGATGCTCGATGCCGCGGGCCAGCCGCTGCGCGCCGTCGGCATTTCGCAGGACGTCACAGAGCGCGAGGAACTCGAGCGCCAGTATCAACATTCGCAGAAGATGGACGCCATCGGACAACTCGCCGGCGGCATTGCGCATGACTTCAACAACATTCTCAGTGTGATACTCGGCTGCGGCGAGATGCTCATGACCGATCTCGACACGTCGGACCCTGCGCACAACGAGGTGGCGGAGATCGTACGCGCGGCGCGGCGCGCCGCGGATCTCACGCGTCAGCTGCTGATGTTCAGCCGCAAACAAGTCATCGCGCCGCGCGTGCTCGATCTCGCCGACGTCACGCGCGCGATGTCAGGCATGCTGCGGCGCGTGGTGGGCGAAGACGTGGCGCTGCACTTTGTGCACGAAGCCGTGCCGGGCAGTGTGCGCGCCGACCCGAGTAGTATCGAGCAGGTGATTCTCAACCTCGTGGTCAACGCGCGCGACGCGATGCCCACTGGCGGCGATATTACGGTGTCTACCGAGCACCGAACAATCGATGGGCACTCTACGGCGCAAGGACCGTTGCGCAGCCTACCGCCGGGGCCGTACGTCGTCCTTTCGGTACACGACACCGGAATGGGCATGGACGACGCGACGCAACGCCGCGTGTTTGAGCCGTTCTTCACCACCAAAGCAGTGGGGAAGGGGACAGGCTTGGGTCTGTCGACGGTGTTTGGCATTGTGCATCAGAATCGCGGAGAGGTCACGGTGCACAGCGCGCCGGGTGAAGGCGCGACGTTTGCGATCTATCTCCCGGAAGTCGGAGCAATGCCTGAGGCACCATCCGTACCGCGCGCCATCACCGATGCGCGCGGCAAGGAGACCATCATGCTCGTTGAGGACGAGGATCAAGTACGCGGAGTCGCGAAGATGATTCTCGACCGCAGTGGCTATCGCGTCATCGAGATGCGCAGTGCGGCCGACGCGCTCCTGCATTGCCAGCACGACGACACGAAGATTGACCTGCTGATTACTGATGTCGTGATGCCGTTGATGAGCGGGCCCGAACTCGCGCGGCGCATCGTCGCCATCCTGCCGAACGTGAAGGTGCTCTGTATGTCCGGATACACCGACGACAGCATCGTGAGGCATGGCGTGCTGGAAGGTGAGACGGCTTTTTTGCACAA
>JAYUWY010000169.1:0-7720 GCA_043753285.1 Gemmatimonas sp.
CGCTCCGGCGGAGCTGTTAGAACTTGCAGCCGCTGCGGCGTCCCATGGACTCACGCCGCTGATCGAGATTCGCGACGAGGCCGAGTTGGCGCGTGCGGTGGCTGTGAAGTCCGCGGTCATTGGCGTGAACAATCGAAATCTTGAGACGTTGGAGATCGATCCCGCAGTGGGCGCGCGGCTCATCCCGCTCATTCCCGCGGACCGCATCGCGGTTTACGAAAGCGGCATTTCTGACGTCGCCGGCGTCGAGCGCGCCGCAGCGCTTGGTGCCGACGCGGTCCTTGTGGGATCGGCGCTGTCGGTGTCGGCAGACGGTACCGCGGCTGTGCGGGCACTCGCGGCGGTACCGCGCCAGGCGCGCCGTGGCTGAAGTCAAGTTTTGCGGCCTCACGCGAGCCGAGGACGCCGCGCTCGCGGTCTCGCTCAACGCGGAGTTTGTTGGCGCAATCTTCGCGGGCGGGCCCCGCCAGCTCACGCCGGAGCAAGCGCGAGAGGTGTTGGCGCCCGCCATTGGGAGCGCGACAAAACGTGTGGGCGTACTGGGCCATCAGTCGGTGGCTGAATCGCTGCGAATCGCCGAAACTGCGCAGTTAGACGTACTGCAACTGTCCTATGGCGAAGAGCGTTCGCGGCGGGTAGGATTGCGAAGTGAGTTTACGGGCAAAATCTGGGCGGTGGCGCACGTGAAACCGGGCGCGACCGTGGCCGTGGATTTTTCGCAGTGGTTCGACGATGGAATCGATGCCGTAGTACTCGATGCCGCAGTCGCAGGACAGTTGGGCGGAACGGGCGTTGCGTTGGATTGGGAGGCTGTGGCTCCCGCCGTGCAGCAGCTGCAAACCCGTGGTCGCGTAGTGTTGGCCGGTGGTTTGCGACCGACGAACGTGACGCAGGCCATCGCGGTCGTGCAGCCCGATGTGGTAGACGTGTCGTCAGGCGTGGAGTCAGCGCCTGGAATCAAGAACCCTGAACTGATGCGCGCATTTGCACTCGCTGCTCGCGCGCACGAGGTACGATGACGCAGGTCGTGACGGATCGGTTTGGCGCATTCGGCGGACGCTATGTACCCGAGACGCTTGTACCGGCCCTCGAAGAACTGGACCGTGCGCTCGCCGAGGCGTTGGCTGACCCGGCGTTTGAGCGTGAACTCACGTATTTGCTCGACACATACGTGGGCCGACCCTCGCCCCTGACTGACGCGCCGTCCTTCAGCGCGCGCGTGGGCGCGACGGTGTGGTTAAAGCGCGAAGACTTGAATCACACGGGTGCGCACAAGATCAACAACGCGCTCGCGCAGGCCCTCCTCGCTAAACGCATGGGTAAGCGCCGCATCATCGCCGAGACTGGAGCGGGGCAGCATGGCGTAGCCACCGCGACGGTGTGTGCGCGTTTGGGGTTGACCTGCGTCGTGTACATGGGCGAGGAGGACATGCGGCGTCAGTCGCTGAATGTTTTTCGTATGCGCCTCATGGGCGCAACGGTTGTGCCCGTCATGGCGGGCACACGCACACTCAAGGACGCGACGAGCGAAGCGATTCGCGATTGGGTGGGCACGTGTGAAGATTCCCACTACATCATCGGCTCCGTGGTGGGTCCGGCGCCGTATCCGCGCATGGTGCGCGACTTTCAAGCGATCATCGGACGCGAAGCGCGCGCGCAGATGCTCGCGCGCGCGGGACGATTGCCGTCGCACGTTGTTGCGTGCGTCGGTGGGGGCTCCAATGCGATGGGCATTTTTCACGCGTTTGTCGGCGATGCCTCCGTGAAGCTCATCGGTGTCGAAGCCGCAGGCGAAGGCATTGAGACCGGGCGGCACTCCGCGTCGCTCACGAAGGGAGTGCCCGGTGTCTTGCACGGCACGCTCAGCTACCTGCTGCAGGATGAGCATGGTCAGGTGCATCCGGCGCACTCGATTTCTGCAGGCCTCGATTATCCGGGCGTGGGCCCTGAACACTCGTTCCTGCGCGACAGCGGCCGCGCGCAGTACGTGTCCGTCACCGACGACGCCGCGCTCGAAGGCTTCCAACTGCTGAGCCGCATGGAAGGCATCATCCCCGCGCTCGAAACGTCGCACGCGATTGCCTGGTTGGACTCGCGCGCCGGCACGTTCGCGCCGGATGATGAAATCCTGTTGTGCTTAAGCGGCCGTGGCGACAAGGACGTGAACCAAGTGGCGGAGTTGCTCAATGGCCGCTGAAGAATCCACGGCGACAGTCGAAGCTCCCCCATGCGCTCCGGCGCTGGTGGAGGATTGTTTCCGTGTGTTCGATAAGGCGATTAAGGCCCATCAGCTCTACTTGCCCAACAATCCCACCCACGCGAAAGCGATGGGCGCCGCGAAAGCTGCTATCGCGCCGTTGTGGGATCACATGGGCAGTCTCGTGCTGCAGGTGACGGACACCGACCTCAAGTGGTACGGCGTGTCGGTGAACTCGCACCCAGAAAAGGGCGGCGATTCTATGCCGTGGCTGTTGTTCAAGGACGGCCTCCGCGAGCTGGCGCTGTTCCCGGGATTCGAAGACGAGGAGATGGAGCGCTTCCTCGCCATCATCCCGCGCGTGCGCCACGCGCAAGCGCACGATGACGACCTTCTGACCATTCTGTGGGAACAGGATTTTCAGTATCTGAAGTACCGCTACGTCGAACTCAGCGAGCCTGGCGCTCCGGTGGACGCCAACGCGAGTTCCGGTCGTTGGCCGGCGCCGGCCGGCAAGTCGTTTGAACCGCCCACTCAGGCAATCGCGGAAGCGAAGGCGGAGGCCGAAGCAACCGAAGAAGAGACGACGTCCGCAAAGCCGCAGAAGGGCGACCGCGGCGCCCCGGAGAAGCCACCGCGCGCAGCGGGCATCGTGTCCATGGACGACTTCGACGCGACGCTGTACTTCCTCGATCCCAACGAGATTGAGTATTTGCGCCAGGAGACTGAGCGCGAGTATGGACTCGATCTGCGCCGTCTCACATTGCAAGCGTTGCTCGACATCTTCGAATTGCAAGTTGATCCGCTCGTGCGCGAAGAAGTCGCGGGCGATCTGGAGGCGTTGGTCATCCACATGCTGGCCGCCGGCCAGTTCAGCAACGTGGCGTATCTCCTCAAGGAGATTGAAGGCACGATGCAGCGCGCGCGTGAAGTGCGCCCACAGGAGCGCGAGCGGTTGGGCAAGTTGGCCGACCGACTCAGCCATCCGGACGCGCTGAATCAAATGTTGCAGGCGTTGGACGAAACCACGCGCCTGCCCAATCGCGAAGACCTGACGCAGCTGTTTGCGCAGTTGAAGCCCACGGCGCTGGGCACACTGCTTGATCACATCGACCGGTCGCAGAACACACAGCTCAAGCCGTTGCTCGAGGCATCGGCCGAGCGCTTGGCGCAGTCGAATACCGGTGAGTTGGTGCGCTTGGTGAAGGACGCTAAGACGTCTGTGGCGCGCGAAGCGATCCGTCGCGCCGGAGCCATGCGCACGGCCTCTGCGGTGCCGTCACTCGGTGAAGTGCTGGCCAGCGGAGCCGAGCGTCCCATTCGCGCCGCGTGCGTAACGGCGCTCATGGACATCGGCACACCGGGCGCCCTGTCGGCGTTGGAAGCGGCACTGACCGATCCCGAGCGCGACATTCGCCTCACGGTTGTGCGCGCGCTCACCGCGCGCACGCATCGGCCGGCACTGCAGAAGCTCACGGCGATTGTCTTTGACGGATCAACCAAGGACATGGATCGGACGGAGCGCATCGCGCTGTTTGAGTACTACGGCACCATTGCTGGTGACGCGGGCATCACGCAGCTGGATGCGCTGCTGAATCCCAAGACCGGAATGTTCGCGCGCAAGGAAGATCCGGAGTTGCGCGCCTGCGCTGCGGTGGCATTGGGTCGCATCAACACCGATCTGTCGCGTGCCGCGCTGCAGAAGGCCGCGAGCGACAAGGATATCGTCGTGCGCAATGCGGTGTCGCGCGCGCTGCGCGGCCCAGCAGCGGGAGGTACGCCGTGAGCGAGCCAACACCGCCGACCGGCCGTCCGAGCGTCGTCGCCCGCAACACGCAAGCGATCACGGCGATCGGTCTCGAAGAAGGCGCGGTGCGCCGCATTGGTCGCACGTGGGTCACCGCGTTCTACATCGCACTGCGCAATCTCAAGATGTATCCGCTGGAGAATGCCGTCGTGCAGAAGGGTCTCGAGGAGCTCACCAAGCTCTCCGCAGAGCTGATTGACGGCGACGGCGAGTGTGAGTTCCGCTTGGCGGGTGAGTTCTTGTTCTTGAACTCGACGCGCATGAAGCTCGACCTCGACAACTACACCAGCTTCTCGTTCTTGTTGAATCGCTGCCGCGATGCGGGTGTTGGCGTGTTGCGATTTGTGGATCGCCCCACGCAGCGCGATTGGACGGTTTTGCTTTCGTTCCTCATCGCGCCCGTCGGCAAGACGGCGAGTGAACGCTTTGAGCTACTCAACGCGCGCCTCAGCGAGACGAGCATCAACGTGTTCGATCTCGCACCGCCGCCGGAGAGCGACGACAACCCGGAAGACGAAGGCGAGTCCAAGGAACGGGCCAAGCGCACGTACCAGCAGTCGGTGAGCGCCACGAAGGACGTCTTGAACTCTGTGCGCATGGGGCAGAGCCCCAACGTGAAGAAGATCAAGCGCGTGGTGCAGGGTATCGTGGACCAAATTCTCACAGACGAAACGTCGCTCGTTGGCCTCACCACGATTCGCGACTATGACGATTACACGTTCACGCATTGCGTCAACGTGGCCATCTTCTCCATCGCACTTGGGCGTCGGCTCGGTCTCACGCGTCTCCAGTTGTATGACTTGGGATTCACGGCGCTGTTCCACGACATCGGCAAATCGCGCGTCCCCATCGACGTGATCCAGAAGCCGGACGCCCTCGACGAAGAAGAGTGGCGTCTCGTGATGGCGCACCCGTGGCTCGGCGTGTTGGCGCTCTTCCAGCTGCGCGAGCACTCGGAGTTCCCGTATCGATCCATGATGGTCGCGTACCAGCATCATATGAAGCGCGACCTCACGGGCTATCCGCGGTCGCTACGCATCGCGGAGATGACGTTCTATAGTAAGATTGTCGCCGTGGCGGATGGCTTCGACGCCGCAACGTCACGCCGCGTGTACACGACCGTGCCGCTCAGTCCGTCTGCCGTGTTGCAGGAAATGCGCGACAATCCGCGACGCGGTATGGATCCCGTCGTCGTGAAAGCGTTTGTCGCACTGCTCGGTATTTACCCGGTGGGCTCGCTTGTCGTGCTCGACTCGTTTGAGCTTGGCGTGGTGCACGCCGTGAATCCCATTCCCGAGATGCTCTCGCGTCCCATCGTCCGCATCATCAGCGATGATCTCGGCAATATCGAGCATCCGGGGCGTCTCCACGATCTCGCCGAACGTACCGCCGCTGGCGAGTTCGTGAAAACCATCATCAAGACTGCTGATCCTGAGCGCTACGGCATCAAGATTGGCGATTACTTCGTTTGAACACGTGCTAACAGAACATCTTAGAGCGCTTCGCGCCAACAAGCGCCGCGCGCTTGTTTGCTACGTCACGGCTGGCCATCCCAATCCCGCAGAATCCGTGCGGTTGATTCGCGGACTCTCGGACGCTGGCGCTGATGTGATTGAAGTCGGTGTGCCGTTCTCAGATCCGCTCGCCGACGGGCCCATCATTCAAGGCAGCTCGCAGAAGGCGCTCGATCAGGGCGTAACACTCGAGCGCACCCTCGCAATCATCGCGGAGGCGAAGACCGCGGCGCCAGTCGTGTTGTTCTCGTACTTGAATCCATTGCTCGCCGCGGGCGCCGATGTGCTGGCGCGGGCGCATGCGGCGGGCGTGAGTGGTGTGCTCGTCACGGATCTCCCCGTTGGCATGGACCCCGAGCGCGAGACCTGGCTCGGCACCGGACCGTTGGAGTTTGTGCGTTTGGTTGCACCCACCACGCCACGCGAGCGCATGCAAGAGATTGCCAAGCACGGACGAGGCTTTGTGTATCTCATCAGCCGCCTCGGTGTGACGGGCACGCATCAAGGCGTGGCGCTGTCGCTGCCCGAGTCCATTGCGCGTCTGCGGAGCGTGTGCGAGTTGCCCATCTGTGTGGGCTTCGGCATTGCGACGCCGGCCCAGGTGCGCGAAGTCGGCGCGCTCGCGGACGGCGTGGTTGTGGGCTCGGCGCTCGTACAAATGGTGGACCAGCAAGGTGTGGACGCGGCGTTGGCACTCGTGCGCTCCCTGCGCGCGGCACTCGACGAAGTGACGGGATGAACCGCGCCATCGCGATTTACCGCACGTCAACGCCAGTGTTCGGGACTGCGGCGCTGATCGTCGCGTGCATCGTCGATGCTACCTGGTGGAAGCATCCGGTTCTCACTGTCGCTCTGATTCTCGCCGCGACCGCCGCTCGGCGGTTTCACTTGCCCGTTACGAAGTTCACGTTCGTTGGTGTGCTCGGCATGGTGGGTGTTGGTGGCGCCCTCGTGTTGGGCCCGGCCGCAGCAGCACTCGCCGTCGCGTTGGGTGTGGTGGTTGCAGACGGTGTGCTGTTGGGACGTGGCGCGCTACCCGCGTGGATCAATGCGTCGCGCGAAGCGTTGGCGCTAGTTGCCGCGTTCGGCTGGTATTCGTGGATTCGCGGAGTGATGGACACTGGCGGAGCGGGCCTCGCCAGTGACGCGCCTGCCATCGCCGTGTTCGTCGTCATTCACTTCGCGCTCAGCCGCGCCCTGCAGTATTTGTCGCTCCTTGTCCGCAACAAGTTGTCGGCGGACGAACGCGGCTTGATCTTGCGATACGAAGTCATCGGACTTGGCGCTAGCTCGCTCGTCTTGGCCGCACTGCTTGCGGCAATCAGCAGTCTCGAGCCCGCCGGTGTGATTGTCGTCGCCGTCATGCTCGGATTTGCGGGGCTGCTGCTCAAGCGCATTCTCGAAGAAAGCATTGCGGCCGAAGAGCTGAATACCGTGCTCGCCATGGAGGCGGCCGTCGCGTCAGACGCGAGCATCGGAAGCGCCATTGAGCGACTCGAACGCATGGCGCATCGCCTGTTGGAGTGGAAGGAGCTGCGCGTGCTGCGCTACGACGGTCGCGTGGCCACGCTGGTGTACCGCAGCAGTGAAGGCGTGATGGATCCCGCGCAGCCCGCACCGCGCGATGGCGCCGTGTTGCGCGCTGAGTGTCTCTCGAGCGGCCAAGTGCTCCTGCTGCCGGACGCAAATCGCGACCCACGCGTGGAGCGAGCGAACCCTGCGGCAGCATCGCGGGCCGTGGCGCCGCTCACCTTCGGCGATCGTCTGATTGGCGTGATTGAGCTCGACACGCCCAAGCGTGGCGCCTTTGGCATAAAGGAAGGGCGGCTGCTCAAGCGGGTGGCGCAACAGCTCGCTACGACGATGCACTTGATGGACCTGCGCGCGCCGCTCGTCGCCACGGTGGAGTTGCTGACGCGCGAAGTCGAGACGCTCACCGGGTCGGCTCGCACGTTGCGCGGTGGCGGCGAGGGCGTGGTGCGCGCGGTTGGTGAGATTGAGCGCGGTCTCATTGAAGAGATGGAGCAGCTGCGCTTGGGTCTCGAGAGCATGGGCGCGCTGGCCGATCGCACGCGCGCGGTGGCGAGCGATGCAGGTGAGGCACACAGCGGATCGCGTGCAGCGAGTGCCGTGGCGGCGGAAAATCGCGCCGCGGTGGAAGGGTCGTTACAGCAGCTGCTGGACACCAAACACTTCGCGGCG
>JAYUWY010000170.1:0-3798 GCA_043753285.1 Gemmatimonas sp.
AGCTCACCGAGCGCCGCAAACATCAGCGGCGTTGCCGTGCGAATCGCGGCTTCGAGAAATGCCGTGAGGGCAATCTCAGTCATCGCGCCGTTCCCGAAGGCGCCCGCGTTGCACGCCAACGCGCCGCAGCGAGCACCGTGAGCAGCACGACGGCAGTGATGATTTGCACAGCCACGGCCGGCACACCCGCGGTGCGCTGCATCGACGCTCCGCCGGCTTCAAGCGCGCCAAAGAACACGGCCGTGACAATCACCCCGCGCGCGTCGAGTCGCGCGAGCAGCGCGACCGCAATCGCCGTGTAGCCATATCCCGGCGAGATGCCCTCGTACAGCGCCCACGTGACGCCGCCCACTTCAGATGCGCCCGCGAGTCCGGCTATTGCACCGCTGAGCACAAACACCTGAGCGCTCAGTCGCGCGGTGCGCACACCTCCAGCGCTTGCCGCCGCGCGCGGCCCGGCACCCAGCGCACGAATGCGAAATCCTACGGCCGTGCGCGTAAAGACAAACCACAGTCCAACAGCAAGCCCAACGCCCAGCAGTATTCCCAAGTGAAGGCGCTGCCCAGGAATCAGAAATGGCCAACGCGCGCCGTCCGCAAAGCTCTCCGACATCGGATACACCTTCGTCGGCTCCTGCAGCGGCCCGCGCACGATCCAACTGATGAGCGCGAGTGCCACGAAGTTCAGCATGATTGTGCTGATGACTTCAAGCACACCGAAGCGCGCCCGCAGCCACGCAGCGATTCCGGCCCAGCACCCACCGGCGAGCGCGCCTGCGCCCACCATCAGCGGAATTAGAACAAGTGAAGGCCACGCGGGCAGCGCAATTGCCACAAGCGATGCACCAATCGCACCGACAATCAGCTGACCCTCGGCGCCGATGTTGAGCACGCCCGCACGAAACGCAATCGCAACGGCGAGCCCGACAAGCAGCAATGGCGTCGCACGTACCAGCGTTGCCGACCAAAACGCGTAACCAGATCCAAACGCACCATCCCAAAAGGCGACCAGTGCGTCCATCATGCGTGCGCCCCTACGAGCGCGCGTGCGTAGGGTGCGCGATCAGTCGCATCCGCGGCCGGTTGAATTTCCACGACGTTCCCCGCGTGACAGACCACCACGCGCCGCGTGAGTGCGAGAATCTCATCCATATCAGCGGAGTAGACGACAGCGGCTCCGCCCCGCGCATACGCGAGCTCCCGCACTGCCGACCACACCCGCGCCGCCGCGCGCACGTCGAGCCCGCGCGTGGGGTTCTCTGCGACGAGCGCCGTCGGTGCAAGCGCAGACTCTCGCCCAATCACAAACTTTTGCTGGTTGCCACCCGAGAGCTCTCGCATGCGCGCGTCAGCGGAACTCGCGCGCACATCAAAGTCACTCAACAGCTGTTGCACCGCGGCGCGTTCGACATCCCACGAGATGAGCCCGCGCCGTGCACCAGCATCGGCGAGCGTGCGATTTTCTACGAGCGAAAACTCGGGAATCACCGCGTCCTGCACGCGATCTTCAGGGACAAATCCCACGCGTCCGGGCCGTACGACGTCGCCGGATGTTGGGGCTAGCCTGCCGGCAAGTACTCGTAGCAGTTCGCGCTGACCCGCGCCCTCGACGCCGAGGACGCCAAGAATTTCTCCGCGTCGCACGGTCAGTGTGGTGGGCCGCAGTCGCTCGACACCGCGCGCATCGAGCACCGCGGCGGCGTGCAATGCGAACACGACTTCGCTCGAAGTCGGAGGGGCATCCGTTGCCCGCGCATCCAATGGTGCATCGCCAACAATCGCAGTTACCACATCCGCTTCGTTGAGATCGCGCGATGCACCGGCCAGCACCGTGCGACCGCGACGCAATACGGTGACCTCGTCCGCGACCGCGAGCGCTTCGCGCACCTTGTGCGTGATGAGTACCACGGTGCCGCCTTCGGCTGCGAATCGGCGCATCCAGCCGTACAGCTCTTCCGCCTCGGTCGGCGTGAGCACCGACGTTGGTTCGTCGAGAATCATCAAGCGCGCGTCGTGCGCTAATGCGCGGATAAGTTCGGCGCGTTGTTGCGCGCCAACGGAGAGATCGCGCACGCGGGCGGCTGGATCGACTGTGAGTCCTGTCGCGCGACTGACGCGAGCCACCGCTTCCGCAGCGGCGTTCGCGTCAAAGCGACCGCTCCCACCGAGAGCGGCATTCTCGGCGACGGTGAAAGCGGGCACGAGCTCGAAGTGCTGGTGCACCATCCCAAGGCCGAGCGCAATCGCGTCACTCGTGGAGTGGCGCGCGAGCGCACGCCCATCGCGTTCGACCACTCCGGCGTCTGCGCGCACCATTCCAAACGCGACGCGCATGAGCGTGCTTTTTCCCGCACCGTTTTCGCCGAGCAACGCGTGCACCGTCCCCGGCACCACAGCACACTGCGCGTCGTCGAGCGCCACGGTCGCGCCGAAGCGCTTGTGAATCCCTCGAAGCACAAGCGCCGGAGCGCTCACAGCCCGGTTGGCGCGTGGAGAAACTCCCACGGGAGATTGAAGCGTTCGCCCAAGTGCGCGGCCAAAGCCTTCACGCCGAGCGTCTCGGTCGCGTAGTGACCTGCATAGACGACTACCAGGCCATACTCCTCGGCTTCAACGGCACTCCAATGCGGGCCCTCGCCGACGATGAGGGTGTCGACGCCTGAGCTGTAGGCTTCGCGCAGCGTTTCAACTTGCGCGCCGGAACCAGAGCAAATGGCCCACCGTCGCGTGCGATGTCCCGATGGAAGCGACGAGACCACCGTGTGGTGTCCAAGAGGCGCGGCCCACGCGGAGACGCGCGCCACAAGCGCTTCCGTTGCGACATCGCTCTCACCTCGCACACCGCAGAAGATGTGCTGATACGCAGCGAAGCCGCCGGAGACGGTGAGCCCAAGCTCCTTCGCGAGCAGCGCCGAGTTGCCGAGACTGAAGTGCGCGTCCAACGGCAGGTGCGCTGAGTAGACAGCGATGTCGTGCGTGAAGAGCGATCGCAAGCGTGTCTCGTGCGGGCCCGTCACCGGACGCAGCCCGCTCCAGAACAGTCCATGGTGAACCAGCAACAGGTTTGCTTTGGATTCTGCAGCCATTGCAATGGTGCGCTGTGACGCGTCCACCGCCGCCGCGATCCGTCGCACGGGCCCACGATGTCCCACCTGGACGCCGTTGAGAGCCGGCGGATAGTCCGGAGTCGTCGAGATGGCGAGCAGCGACTCGAGATACTCCGCAATCTCTGGGAGCATCGTACTCACGGAATTGGCGCGAGTTGCGGCCCGCGCCCCTGCGCGAAGGCCGTGCGCACGGAATCAATACGCGCTGCCATTGCTGCGGCGATTGCGGTCTGCGCGGGGTTCGGTACCCAGCGCACAACGTCCGAGGCGGTCGTGAATCGCACCACGCGCGGGGCAAACGTACCAGACTGCACCTCACGCGCGAGCAACAAGAATGCGTGCGGAATATCAATCACGACGGAACCCAGCGTCACCTGCGGCGCGAGCGCGTTTTGATCTGCGTTCGATCCGATAATCCAGACGCCGCGCGCTTCGCGAACGGCTTGAAAGATGCCCTGTCCTGCAGCATCGGCATTCTGAAAAATCACATCGGCGCGTCGAGCAATCATGGCCAGCGCTTGTTCTTTTCCAGCGCCAGCATCGTCCCAGTTTCCAATGAAGGCCGTCAGCACGCGCACGTTCGGATCTACGGACTGTGCGCCGCGCGCGAACGCATCAAAGCTCGCGCGCACTGGCGGAAGTTCTGTGCCTGCAATGAGGGCGAGTATTTTGGTCTTGGAAACAGAGGCCG
>JAYUWY010000171.1:0-7718 GCA_043753285.1 Gemmatimonas sp.
CCGGGCGGCAGGCCCGCTTCGTTGGCGAGTTCAGCAAAGAGCAATGCGCTCAGCGGTGTGAACTCCGCCGGCTTCATCACCACGGTGTTTCCAGCGGCGAGCGCGGGCGCAACCTTCCACGCCAGCATCAACAGCGGGAAGTTCCACGGAATAATCTGTCCCACCACGCCAACGGACGAGTAGCCCGCAAACTCCTGCGAGGCGAGCTGCGCCCAACCGGCGTGATGATAGAAGTGCCGCGCCACGAGCGGGATGTCGAGATCGCGCGTCTCGCGAATGCTCTTGCCGTTGTCCATCGTCTCAACAACAGCAAGCAAGCGCGCGTGCTTCTGCACCATGCGCGCCAGTGCGTACAAGTGCTTGGCGCGCGCGTGACCAGAGAGCTTGCTCCACTTCCCGTACGCTTTGCGCGCAGCGGCCACGGCAGTGTCCACATCCTTCGTGGTGCCCTGCGTGACCTTCGCGAGTTTATCTAACGAGCTGGGATCAAACACATCGAAGGTCGTGCCCGGCTTCGTCCACGCACCATTGATGAAGTGCCCGAACTTGGAATCGTGCGACGCCAACCACGCGCGTGCTTCGGCGTCGCTCTCTGGCGCCGGCCCGTAGTCCATCGTCTCAAAAATCTCGGCAACGCTGGCCATAATGGACTCGTCGGTCAGGGCATCGGGTGGCGATGGGACGCCGCATAGCGACCCGTCACGTAGTGTTCGAGCTGACGCTCGATATCGGTCAACAGACTGGACGCGCCAAAGCGAAAGAGGTCGGGCTCAAGCCAACGATTGCCCAACTCTTCCTTCATGAGCAACAAGTACTCAAGCGACTGCTTCGACGTACGAATGCCGCCCGCGGGCTTGTAGCCAATCTTGAAGCCCGTCGCGCGTTCGTACTCGCGAATCTGGCGCACCATCGTGAGCGACACCGGCAGCGTGGCGTTGGTGCCTTCTTTGCCCGTGCTCGTCTTGATGAAGTCGGAACCGGCTTGCATCGCCACCCAACTCGCTCGCGCGACGTTGGTGAGCGTGGCGAGTTCGCCGGTGGCGAGAATCGCTTTCAAGTGTGCGTCACCGCAGGCTTCGCGGAATGCCTTCACTTCGTCGTACAGCGCCTGCCAATCGCCCGTGAGGACGTGACGACGCGTGATGACGATGTCGATTTCCTTGGCGCCAGCCTTCACGCTCTTGTGGATTTCTTCGACGCGCTGCTCAAACGGTGAGAGGCCCGCAGGAAATCCCGTGCTCACCGCCGCGACAGGAATTCCCGAACCATCCAGCGCTTCAACCGCCGTCTCCACCCACTGGTGATACACGCACACCGCACCGGTCGCGATGTGGAGATCGCCAATCTTGAGCTTCTCGATAAGATCATCGCGCAGCGGGCGACGCGCCTTCGCGCACAGTCGCTTCACGTTGCTCGCCGTGTCGTCACCGGAGAGCGTGGTGAGATCCATCAGCGTGATCGCGCGCAGCAACCACGCCGCCTGATACTCCTTCTTCACCGTGCGGCGCGTGGGAATCGTCGCCGCGCGACGTTCGGCCGCGCTCTTGTTCACACGAATGGCACGCACCGCGTCCAGATCGAGCGGTTGGCCAGGATTGCGAGGCAGCGCGGAGTGGCTCACGGATGCAGGCGCGTCATCAAACGCGGAAAGGGGATGCATTCACGGATATGCTGGGATCCGCAAATCCACGCCACGGTACGCTCGAGGCCCAAGCCAAAGCCCGAGTGCACAAAGGTGCCGTACTTACGCAGATCCAAATACCACGAGTACGCCTCCACGGGCAACTGCTCCTCGTGAATGCGGTGCAACAACTTGTCGTAATCATCTTCGCGCTGCGAGCCGCCAATGATTTCGCCGTAACCTTCCGGCGCGAGCATGTCGTCGCAAAGCACCGTGCGCGGATCCGCCGGATTCTCCTTCATGTAGAAGGCCTTCGCTTCTTTCGGATAGTTGCACACGAAGATGGGCGTGTCGTAGTCGGCCACGAGCAATGCTTCGTCTTCGGCGCCGAGGTCGTCGCCCCACTTCACGTCACTGCCCTTCTTCTGCAGTGTGGCTACGGCGTCGGTGTAATCGATGCGCGGGAACGGCGTCTTCACCTTCTCGAGCTTCGTGACGTCGCGCTCAAGTTCTTTCAATTGCGCCGGGCAACGCTCCACCACGCGCTGCACGAGATACGCCACGAAGTCTTCCTGCAAATCCATGTTCGCATGCGTGTCATTGAACGCGACTTCTGGCTCAATCATCCAGAACTCAGTCAGGTGACGACGCGTCTTGGACTTCTCAGCGCGAAACGTCGGACCAAACGTGTAGATCTTGCCGAGCGCTGCGGCGAGGGCTTCGCCGTAGAGCTGGCCGGTCTGCGCGAGGTACGCGTTGCCTTCTTCGAAGTACTCGGTGGCAAACAATCCAGAACGCTCACCAATCGCCGCCGTGAGAATCGGCGAATCGGTGCGGACGAAGCCGCGCTCGTAGAAGAAGTCGTGTATCGCTTGCTCGAGCTCGCTGCGAATGCGCATGATCGCTACCTGGCGCGGCGTGCGCAGCCAGAAGTGACGATTGTCGAGCAAGAAATCGACGCCGTGTTCTTTGGGCTGGATCGGATAGTCGGTGGCGCTGGCACCAATGAGCGCGAGCGACGTGACACCGAGCTCGACGCCGCCGGGGGCGCGCGCATCGGCCTTCACGGTACCGGTCACGGTGAGCGAGCACTCAAGCGTGAGACTTTGGAATGCTTCCCACGCGTCTGCGCTCACCTCCGGCTTCACCACCACGCACTGGAGCAAGCCGGTACCATCGCGCATGGTCACGAAGGCCACTTTGCCCGACGAGCGGGTGTGAGTGACCCAGCCGCTCAGCGTGGCGGTCTGGCCCACGAGGCCGGGAAGATCAGAAATTCGAGTCGTTTTGGTGGTGCGAGTCATTCCTGTAAGCTACGGACTGCCAACAGGATGGGAAAGGCGCGCTACCTGTCACGAAGGAGTCTGGTGCTGACGCCGAAGCCGAAGCTCCATGTCGCGACGCTGAGGTCGCCGAGCGACGTCTGCTGCCGCTGAACGTCGAAGCGCAGCCCTATGCGACCGTCGGTACCGACCAAGTACCTGGTACCTGCCGCGATCACAAACGTGGGCGACGTATCGTCGCTATTCCAGAAGCCTTCGGTGGCATTATCGTCCCACGTGGCGTAGCCGCCGCCGAATCGCACGTACGGCCACAGGCGCGTCGAGATCGGAATGGGAATCACCCCGGAGAGATTGGCCGCGCAGACGGTGGACGCTCTCCCGTCTGACGAAAACGCCGGCCGTATGGTGCCGCGTGCGCAGTTCAGATCCACCTGCGCGCCCAACCACGGCAGCACATTGCGCTCGGCGAAGAGGACAAACCGCGTGCCCCGCTCCTCGAACTCAACGGGCATAAAATTGGACCAGCCGATATCGACGCCCATCATCCACTCACCGGGCGTGGGGCGTTTGTCGGTGAGGATGATCTCCACCGGCAACGGGAGCCAGTCCGTCTGCGCGGCCAACGGCGAGGCCGTCAGCAGAAGTCCCACGAGGAGTTGACGCATCGACAGATGATAACTCGAAGAAGGTGAAGGATGGAGTGGCAATTCCCACGAGACTCATACAGCTTGTATGCCAATGTCTGCCACTCCGCTTCGCGCGACTGCTCAATCCGCGCCCCAGTCGTACCCCGCCGGCACCGTCCTCGCCACGAACTGCGCCGCGGTGGGCGTTTTGATCGAAGCCGGAGAACGCCGCCTTGTCGCCACGCAGCCCATCGCCTCGGGCACCGAAATCTTTACGCTGGTGGGACGCGAGTCGCGTCACCCCACGCGATATACGATTCAGGTGGGGCCGGAATTCCACCTCGAGTGCGATGACCTCGCCGACGACGCGGGTCGCGTGTTTGAACGCTACTGGATGTACTTGAACCACTCGTGCACACCGAGCGCCTGGGTGCGCGGTCTGTCCGTCGTGGCGTTGCACGACATCGCCGCGGGCGAAGGCGTAACCTTCGATTACAACACGACCGAAGCTAGCATGGCCGAAGCCTTCAGTTGCCACTGCGGCACGGCAGCCTGCGTCGGCATGGTGAAGGGCTACCGCCATCTCAGCCCTGAGCAGCAAGTCCGCCTGCAGGGGTATCTCGCCGAGCATCTCCGCTAAGCGGCGGCAGAAACACGGAGAACGTCGTGCCCCGCCCCGGCTGACTTTCCACCCACGCGTGTCCACCCGACGCGCGCACGACTCCATGGACCACAGACAGCCCAAGGCCCGTGCCCCGGGTGTTCTTCTTCGTGGTGAAGTAAGGCTCAAACACGCGGCGCCGGACGTCTTCACTCATCCCGTGGCCCGAGTCGGTGACTTGTGCGAGCACCCACGAACCCGCAGGCGCACCTGCGGGACGCCGATCGCCAACGGCGAGCGCGCGTAGGTCGATTCTGACCTCGCCCTGCTCTGCGATGGCATCGCGCGCGTTCACCACGAGGTTGAGCACCACCTGCGTGAACTGCGACGGATCAATCCACACGTCGGGAACGTTGGCCGCCATCTGGAGGGTCAGTTTGATGCGACGCCCCAGCAGGCGACGCAGCAACGGCTCCATCTCGCCAAGCATCTTGGGCAAGGCTGTGCGACGCGGCTCCGCTGCAGCCCCGCGACTAAACGCGAGGAGCTGCGCTGTGAGCCCGCGAGCGCGTGCGGCGACCTTGAGCGCCTCGTCGAGATCTTCGCGAATTGGCGCGACCTTTGGCTCGTTGCCGACGTCCTGCAGCGCGTCGCGTGCCAGCTCAGTGAACGAGACCATCGCGGTGAGCAGATTGTTGAAGTCGTGCGCTACGCCGCCAGCCATTGTGCCGATGGTCTCGACGCGCTCGAGTTGGCGCGCTCGCGACTCCATTGCACGGCGGTCCGACGCGTCTGAGATGATGCCATGGACGCGCACAGCTTTTCCGCTCGCGTCGCGCTCGATGTCGCCGTTCACCAACACCCACCGCTCGTTGCCATCAGGCAAGAGAATGCGATGCTCGAGCGTGTACTCGTGACGGTCGGAGCCCAGAATCTCGAGAAACACGCGCGCCACGAATGTCGAGTCCTGCGGATGGAGCAGGCTGAACATGCGCTCCATCGGTCCGTCCACTTCACCAGCGGCGCGACCGAGAATTGCCGACGCGCTGGCGTCAAAGGTCATCCGATCGTTGACGGCATCGAGCTCCCACGTGCCCATGCGACCCGCCTTGAGCGCAACACCAAGTCGCGCTGTCCGCGACGCAAGCGTGCCAACCATCTGCGCCTGGCGATAGCCGACGAATGTGGCTACGGCCACGAGGAGCAGTCCGAGTGAGACAAGCGCGGTGCGGCTCGAGGTGCGCGCGGGAGCAATCGCAGCCGCCCAGCCGTTGACTGGCGCACCGAGCAAGGTCCAGTTGCCATCAGGCACGCGCACGACCAGCGACTCGGGCTCGATGGCAGTGCTCGCCGGATCGCCGCCGAACCATTCGCCGGTGCGATCGCGGACTTCGAGGCGCAAGCCGGTGCGGGCATCCGGAATACCGACTTCAGTAATGATCGGATCGACGTCGAGAATAATTGCGACGAGGTCGGGGAAGCCCGGTCGCGCGGCAATGCGACGCCGCACGAGCAGCCCTTCACCGCCCTGCACCAGCTCAATTGGCCCCGTAACAATGGTGGAGTCGCTTGCCATCGCACGGCGAACATCGCGCGGGACTACCGGACGCGCATCAAGAAAGAGATTGTAGCCCAGCGCGCGCTCGTTGTTCTTCAGCGGCCACGTCGCCACGATGCGGCCGCCTTCCACGAACTGCAGCGCGCGTACGCCCTTTGCCGAGAGGACGATGCCGCGGGCAAACGTGGGAAACTCCGCGTTCAAACGCGCGCGCGTGGGCTGCGCATCCGCAAACGATTGAAGGCCCGCGAGCAGTGCGACACGGCGCTCAACGGCCGTGCGCAACGACGATGCGGTGGGCGCCATTGCGCCCGCCACCGCGGCGCGCGCCTCCACCGTGAGACGCTGCGTATACCAGCGATCAAAGAGGATGCCGCCCGCGAGCGCAATCAATGTCGCGGCAAGCGTCCAGCGCCAAACGCCGGCGCGCCAATTGCGACTCGCAGGGACCGACGGCTCTTCTGCGAGGGGCGTCATTCCATCACGTTGAGTGCGGGCGCGAGAATCCGCCAGAGGGGGCTCATCACAGAATGACTACCCCACCCGGAACAGTTCCAACGCGCGTCCGTACTGACGTCGCAGCGTGTCCTGCAGCCCCGCATGCTCCGGTCGCTTCAGTTCCGGATCCTTGGCGAGCAAATCGAGGGCTCCGCGCCGCGCGATTGCACTCAATTCTTCGTCGCGCAGCGGGTCGGCCACTTTGAACATGGGCACGCCGCTCTGCCGTTCGCCAAACAGATCGCCCATGCCGCGCTGCTCGAGGTCGGCGCGCGCAATCTCAAAGCCATCTTCAGTTTCGAGGATAGGCCGCAGGCGCTCCGCAACTTCTTCGCCCACGTCGCCGAGCAGAATACAGTAGCTCTCTTCGGCGCCGCGACCGACGCGACCGCGCAGTTGATGCAGTTGCGAGAGTCCAAAGCGCTCAGGATGCTCAACGACCATCACGGTCGCATTTGGCACGTCGATACCCACTTCAATCACTGTGGTGGCCACGAGCACATCAATGTTCCCATCGCGAAACGCCCGCATGGTCGCGTCTTTCTCGTCGGCTTTCATACGACCGTGCAGCAGCGCGAGTCGCCGACCCGCGAATGGACCCGCGGCGAGCTCTTCGAAGGCTTTGGTCGCCGCCTTGAGCGCGCTCTTCTCGGATTCCTCGATGAGCGGATACACCAGATACGCCTGACGGCCAGCATCGATCTGGCGACCGATGAATCCCCAGACTTTCTCGCGACCGCTTTCCGGACGCAGCGCCGTTGTCACCGGCTGACGACCCGGCGGACGCTCGTCGAGTATGCTCACATCCAGATCGCCGTACATCGTGAGCGCGAGCGAGCGCGGAATGGGCGTCGCCGACATCAAGAGCACGTCGGGCTTTGAGCCCTTCGCCCCGCGCTCCACGAGCGCACGACGATGCTCCACGCCGAAGCGATGCTGCTCGTCGATCACCGCGAGGCCGAGCTTTGCGAACTTCGTGCCCTCCACCTGCAGCGCGTGCGTGCCGATGGCAATCACCGGCTCGCCGCTCTCAAGTCGCGTGGCAGCGAGCGCGCGTTCCTTCGCGTTCTTGCTACCGGTGATGAGCACAGGCACAATGCCCAACGGCGCAAGCAGTTTGTCGAAGGTGCGCGCGTGCTGCTCGGCAAGGAGCTCCGTCGGCGCCATTACCGCGACCTGATAGCCGTTCTCCAACGCGAGCAGCGCTGCGAATACCGCTACGACTGTCTTTCCTGAACCCACATCACCCTGCAGCAGGCGATGCATGCGCTCCGGCGCGCACATATCGGCAACAATCTCACGTACCGCGTGCACCTGCGCCTTCGTGAGCTCAAACGGCAACACTTCGCGAAACCGCGAGGTGAGCTCCTTCTTGTTCACGAAGTGAATGCCGTCGCGCGCGTGCTTCGCGATATCGTGCGCACGGCGCAGCAACAAATGCGCGAACAACAACTCCTCGTACGCCAATCGACTTCTTGCTGCGAGCGCCTCGGCCACAGATGTCGGGCGATGCAGCGCGCGCAGCTCATCG
>JAYUWY010000172.1:0-1882 GCA_043753285.1 Gemmatimonas sp.
GGATATTTACCTGCTGGTGAAGGCTTATCGGTTCTCCGAAAAAGCGCACCTCGGCCAGACCCGTCGCAACGGCGATCCCTACGTCACGCATTGCGTGCAGGTCGCCAAAATTCTCGCCGAACTGCAGCTCGACTCCATTACCGTCGCCAGCGGTCTCATCCACGACGTGGTGGAAGACACCGCGTACTCCGTGGAAGATGTGGAGCGCGAGTTTGGCCGCGAGATTGCACAGATTGTGGATGGACTCACGAAGATTGGCCACCTCCCGATGGCCTCGCGCGAAGAGCGACAGGTCGAGAGCTATCGCAAGCTGTTGCTCTCGGTCGCCAAGGATGTGCGTGTCATCCTCGTGAAGCTCGCCGACCGTCTACACAATATGCGGACGCTGGAGTGGATGCCGGAGGAGAAGCGCTCGCGCATCGCGCTCGAAACGCGCGACCTCTACGCGCCGATGGCGCATCGTTTTGGCTTGAACTCTGTGAAGGCGGAGCTCGAAGACCTCGCCTTCAAGTGGTTGGAGCCAGAAGAGTATCGCACCCTCGCGAAGATGGTGGCGCAGACGCGTGCAGATCGCGACAAGCTCACCGAAGAGCTCGCGGATCCGCTTGAGCGCCGCCTGCGCGAAGCCGGTGTGATCGTGTACGAAGTCAGTGGCCGGCCCAAGCACTTGTGGTCGATTTACAAAAAGATGGACAAGCGCGGTAAACCGTACGATGAGATTTACGATCTCTACGCGATTCGCGTGCTCGTCGAGAATATCCCCGAGTGCTATCACGCGCTCGGTGTGATTCACGGCGCGTGGACACCGCTGCAGGAGCGCATCAAGGACTACATCGCGTCGCCCAAGAGCAACGGGTATCAGTCGTTGCACACCACCGTCTTTGGTCCCAAGGGCACGCTCTTCGAAATTCAGATTCGTACGCGCGACATGCATCGCACGGCCGAGTATGGTATTGCGGCGCACTGGGTGTACAAGGAGTCCGAGGGCAAGAGTGCGAAGGACTTGGATCGCCATCTCGCCTGGTTCCGCCAAGTGCTGGAGCTGCAGCTCGACGCCGAGACGCCCGACCAGTTCCTCGAGTTCCTGAAGCTCGACTTGTATCAAGACGAGATTTTCGTCTTCACGCCCAACGGCGACGTGATTCAGTTGCCCAAGGGCGCCACGCCCATCGACTTCGCGTTCGCGGTGCACACGCAGTTGGGTTTGCACATTCAAGGTGCGCGCGTGAATCAGCGTATCGTGCCGCTGTCGCGCGAGCTACGCAACTCGGAGACTGTCGAGATCATTCGTGCGCCCAGTGCGCGGCCGAGTCGCGACTGGTTGGCGCATGTGCGCACAGGTCGCGCACGTCACAAGATTCGTCAGTGGCTCCGCAACGAAGAGCAAAAGACGTTCGTGGCGGTGGGACAGGAAATTCTCGAGCGTGAGCTGAGGCGGCGTAAGCACGCGAAGCTCACGGAGGCCGAGCTCAATCGCGCGGTTGAGTCGCTCAAGCTCAGCGGCATTGATCACGTGTACGCGAGCATTGGGTCGGGTGACTTCACGGTCACGCATCTGCTCAAGACGATCTATCCCGATTTGGACGCGGCCGAGAACACCGCGCTGCGCCCGAGCCCGCTCGAGCGGCTCATTGATCGCATGCGCGGGCCGCGCACCTCCAAAGGCCTCCGCATTCAGGGTGCGGACGGATTGCTCGTGCGCTACGCGCAGTGTTGTCAGCCCGTGCCCGGCGACAAAGTCGTGGGTTACGTGACGCGCGGCCGCGGCGTGAGCATTCATCGCGACGATTGCCCCAACCTGCTGCACTTAGAGCACGAGCCTGAGCGTCGCCTAGAGATTGACTGGCAGGAGACGGCCGGCGAACGATTCACGGTGCGGTTG
>JAYUWY010000173.1:0-1881 GCA_043753285.1 Gemmatimonas sp.
TCCATAAAAGCAGTTGTGGGGCGGCCGCAGGGCGTCCCATTACAATAGCGCGGGCGCCCCACAACTGCTACCGCACCCGCGGCTGTCAGTCAGCAAGCGTCGTTATAGCGCGACGCGTGCGTGGCGCGCTGAAGGTCGGAGCGCACCGCAGGCCACGGTCCACGAATGACAATCGCGCGGCACGATCTCTTCGCGCGGTGCTGTCCGCAAAGACAAAGCATTCGCCGTGGAGCGACTCCTCGCGCGCATCGAGTGCGGTCCGCGCACACTGCACTACTAAGCGAGGTATGGTCACGACGCGCAAATTCGTTCGGGCAAACGAGCCTCGCGTGTGTCCGTGCCTGCGACCGGTCGCGATAACGTGGATTATACGACAAAAGTAAAATTTATCGCCGTGTTACTCGTACACATTGCCCCTAAAACCAAATCCTCGCAACTCCTTGCAAACACTCACTTTCCATCGCCCACGCCGCGCGCGAACCCCCCATAACACCCAGAATTATCTTGCAGGGAAGTGGCAGTAACCTGGCCAATGCCTAGTACCCAATCCCCCGCAAATACCCCCGCCCCCGACGCGCCGTCTCCCAGGCATTCGCCGGCGAATCATGCTCCACAAACACATGCTTCACACGCCCTTCCTTCGCAACCTGAAGCAAGCGGGGCCAATCAATCACACCTTCGCCAAGATCCACCTGCGTGTGCGTCGGTGCACCCGCCGAATCCTTCAGATGCAAATGCGTAATGCGATTGCGGTGCGTGCGGAGCATGGCAATGGGATCGTGCCCCGCCTTGAACGCCCAATAGCAATCGAGTTCCAAATCCACCACAGCTGCATCAGTGCGGCTGAGCAGCAGCTCGAGCCGCGTCGTCCCCTCAACCATCTCAAACTCAAAGTCGTGATTGTGGTAGCCAGTGCGGATGCCTGCTGACGCTGCGCGCTGACCGGCGGTGCTCAACAGTTCGCCGAGTCGCTTGAAATCATCCGCGCCACGTGCCGTCGGCGGAGTCCATGCCACGATGAGATGCTTGTGACCCATCGTCCGCGCCGTCGCAATCGTCGATTCAATCTTGTCGGGCGCGAGAAGCTCAGGCGCAAGATGCCATGCCGGCGACGTGAGCCCGTGCGAATCCAACGACCGCTTGAGTTGCGCCGCCGTGCGACCAAACGATCCCCACCACTCGATCTCAGTGTAGCCAAGCTGCGCGATGCGCTGCAACGTGGCCTCAGGATCCGCACGCATCTCATTGCGTAGCGTGTACAACTGGATACCTACACCAGCGAGCGGATCGGCGCGCAACGCTCGTGGTAGCAGAGAGCCAACCGCGGCAGCACTCAACGCCCACAACAGTTCACGACGCGTGGTCACGGGACGTACTTCCTCGGGTCAAAGGCCATCTGCGGCGTGTAGAGTGCGCGCAGTGCTGCAATGTCGCGGTCAGAGTCTCCGGTCGTGTAGAACGGCGGATGCACAACAATTGAACGCGTCGCGAAGTCGAACGCCACCGGTACGATAGGAATCTGCGCCTTGTCGGCAATCCACCAGAACCCAGAACGCCACCGCGGCGTCGCTCGGCGCGTGCCCTCCGGCGCGAGCGCGATCGTGACCTTCTCCATCTGCTCCACCAGCGCCACAGTCTGCGTCACCACGTCCTGCTTGTTGTGGCGATTCACTGGGAAGCCACCGAGCCAACGCATCACAATGCCCAACGGAAAACGAAACAGCGTGTCCTTGCCCAAGAACGTCCCGCGCAAGCCAATCGCGAACTTGGCCATCACACCCACCATAAAATCCCAATTGGACGTATGCGGCGCGACGATCACCACAAGCTTGCTGACGGCAGGAAAATTCTCGCCGGTAAACTTCCAGCCGCTCAGTCGCA
>JAYUWY010000174.1:0-1880 GCA_043753285.1 Gemmatimonas sp.
CGTGGTGGCCGCAACCAGCCTGGGCCATCACGGCCACCCCGCCCAACCCAATCCGCACCCGCGGCCAGCGGCAGCAAGCGTCGTTATGGCGCGCGCACCCTTGCAAAGTAGCACACAGATGCTACCTTTGTAGCATACCCGTGCTACGGAGGCAGTATGGTGCGCGAGCTTACTCTGCGTCAGGTCGGCGGCTCGATCGGCGCGACAATTCCGAAGGACATGGCGGACCGCCTCCACCTCGAAGCCGGCGATCGCGTGCTGGCGGTCGAGACGGACCGCGGCATTCTCTTGACGCCCTACGATCCGGACGTGGAAGCGGGCCTCGCCGTCGCGGCGCACGCGGCGAAGAAGTTCCGCAACGCGCTGCGCGAATTGGCGAAGTAGCCCGTGGCCGCCCTGCGATGGGTGCCACGGCTCGTGGTGGATGCCACGCATCTCGACCAGCTGCGCGAGCACGGCGGGCTGCCGGGCATTCGCGACGAGCACGCATTGGAAGCCGCGCTCGCGCGCGCGCAGCAGAAGGCGCACTACGAGCCCGACTCCGATCTCGCGACGTTAGCTGCGGCGTACGCGTTCGGGCTCGCGAAGGCGCATCCGTTCACTGATGGCAACAAGCGCACCGCGTTCCTTACGGCCGTGATCTTTCTCGGACTGAACGGGAAAGACCTCGACGCGACAGAAGCGGAAGTCGTGCAAGCGATGACGGCGCTCGCGGCGGGCTCGCTGACAGAAGTCGCACTCGCCAAATGGATTCGCGAGCGTCTCGTTCGACTCAAGCTGTAGCTCGCTCGGTCGCCATAACGTGTGCTTCTGCTGCAGCCGCTTCCATAAAAAGCAGTTGTGGGGCGGCCGCCGACGATTCCGTACGATAACGCGGGCGCCCCACAACTGCATCCCTAGCCGCGGCTGTCGGCAGCAAGCGTCGTTATGCGGCTATGTCGGGATTGACATATGTCAGATACGGCATTAGACTCCGTCCATGTCCCCGCACGACAAGCCGCTCGTATGGCTGCACGGCGAGATCAAGACGCCGCCCTTCTCGGCCGCAGCGCGGCTGGAGGCGGGCGTACTCCTGCGAGCGCTGCAGCGAGGGGAGCGTCTCACGATGCCGGCCTCGCGGCCCATGCCGAGCATCGGACCCCGATGTCACGAACTGCGCATCGTGGATGAGAACGTGACGTGGCGGATTGTCTATCGGCTGGACGAGGATGCCGTAGTGCTGGCCGAGGTCTTCGCGAAGAAGACACAGCAGACACCGAAAGCGGTGATAGATACGTGCAAGGGGCGACTGAGGCGATACGATAGCGTGTGAACCAACGGAGGCTGAGATGAAGCAAGACAAGCGGCGGCGCCTGGAGGCTGCGGGCTGGAAGGTGGGGACGGCGCAGGAGTTCTTGGGCCTGACGGACGAGGAGATGACGCTCGTCGCGGTGCGAGCGGAGCTGGCGCGCGTGCTGAAGGAGGCGCGCGTGCAGAGACATTGGACGCAGGCGCAGCTCGCCGAAGCGCTCGGCTCGAGTCAGTCGCGCGTGGCGAAGATGGAGGCCGCCGACAAATCGGTCTCCATCGATCTGCTCGTGCGCTCGCTCATCGTCTCGGGCGCGTCGGGCGCGAAGATTGGCGAGGCGTTCGCGCCAGTCGGTCGAAAGCGGAGCGCCCGCCGGTCCGCATAACGTCAAGTTGTGCCGCGGCCGCCCACCTGCTTCCCAAACGCGGCCGTCGGACACCAACTGCCGTTAGCCAGAGCCGCGCCGATGCACGGCGGCGTAGCTCGCATCAGTCCAGTGGAACTCGCCAGCAGACACGAGCGTCGCTCCTTGTGCCAGAAGCGAGTGCTCCGCCTCCTGCGTGAAGCCCGACGCGCCCACCACCAGGTGATC
>JAYUWY010000175.1:0-21501 GCA_043753285.1 Gemmatimonas sp.
GTCACCCAGTTGGTGAGGTCGAGTACGACGTCAAAATGCGAGCCGGGGAGGTCAGCGAGTTGCTCGGCACACGCATTGGGGCTCGCCGCCGTGCGCATCGAGTCCAACGGAGCTGCCGTGGCGCGCACGGGCTCGGCCTTTCGCTCGGCGCACAGAATGCGACGCACGGAGGTGAAGCCCACATCTTCGCGCGTGGCCCACTGCGTGGCGCCACCAAACGTGACGAGCGCGCCGCCGGCTTCTACCCAGCGCTTAAGATTGGCGCCAGTGCCGGGCACGTTGCCGCTGGGAATAATGATGGCGGTGAACGCGGACAGATCGCCGTTGAGCGCGTTGGTGCTGATGGGCGTGAAGCGAATGCCGTAGCGCTGCTCCAGCGACCACCACACGGCGCCGTAGCTGGTGTGCGACGTGCCTTCAGCGACGACAGCGATGTTGGGCGTCTTCAAGTCAACGACTTCTGCCGAGCCCGTGCCGTACTGCGCGTCGTTGGGGAATGCGGAGTTCACGCCCACAACTTCTACGCCGTTGGCCTTGGCGAGTGCGTCAATGCGTTCGGCGGCGTTGGCGCGATTGCGTGAGGCGCGGACAATCCATGTGCCACGCGGCCACGTAACGCTGCCCGTCTGAATTGCGCGCGACGCGACGGCGACGCGGAAGCCTTCCTGCATTACCTGCGCCGCAAGCTTGGCGGAGTTGTTGCGATCGTTGCGCCAAAGGAACGCCGAGCGTGCGTCGCGACCTTCCACGATACCGCCGGTGATAGCGACGGGAAGAACTTCGCCGTTCATGCGCGTGCCGTTGGCGAGCGAGAGCAGCGTGCCGTTGACGGCGTTGGCGTCTTCCGTCCAATACGCTTCTACGCCGTAGGCAACGGGTAGCGCCCACGCGGAGATGTCGTAGAACTCATAGAACTCCGCGTCTTCGCCTTCACGCGAGCGCTGGAGATTGCGCTGGTACTTCTCCACTTGATTGCGTGCGAACACGGAATCCAGCACGGGATCTGCTTCGAGCACGGCCTTGGCGACGCGGCCTTGTGGTTGCGCAATTTCCACGACGTACGAACCAGCGGGGAAGGTGCGTGCACGCACGCCGTCTTCCGTGTAGCTGGATGCGCGCGCGCTAGAGAACGCGGCGGTGGTGCGTGTGACTTCAACGCCAGCGCGCATCAGCGCGGCGGCGAGTTCGGCGGCACGCACGGGATCGCTACCTGGCACGAACACGACGCGCTTCATCGTGCCGTTGCGGCCGTCGGTCACGGCGCGCGCGCGGAACGTGCCATAGTCGCGCACGAGTTCTTGTGCGCGCGATGCGGCGGTTTCGAACGTGGCGACGGATGCCACATAGTGCTTGCTGATACCATCGCGCAGCGAGAGCAGTGTGCCGTCATCGCGCGTTTGTAGCAGCGCTGGGCCACCGTCAGTTTCGTACGTGGTGCCCATCGCGCCGTTGAGAGACGGCCACGAGTCGTAGTAGCCGGGATAGTAGAGGTCGAACGCGTCGCGCACGAAGTACAGCCAGCCGTAGCGATCAAACGCATCGGCGTTGCCGCGTCCAATGGCTTCGCTCCACTTGTACGGCCAGCCCGAGATGTTGGCATTGATGGGACGAGCTGCCGGCGCCATGTAGTACGTCGACGTGTAGCCGTGCAAGTCCGCGGTGATCATCGGATGCCAACGCAGCATGCCGCCGACGATGGCTTGCACTTCGCGCTGTGTCATCGCCATCAGGTCGCGGTTCATGTCGAACCGGAAATGATTGAAGCGACCGCGCGTGGCCCACGGCTGTCCGCCCTGCTGCTCGAGTCCGTTGTTCTCGGGCGATCCCACGGCGATGGAGTTGCTCCACACCGCAAAGCGCTCGTGACCGTCGGGATTGGAGCTGGGATTGATAATGACAATCGCGTTCTTGAGACGCTCCATCGTGGCCGGATCCTGCGACGCGGCGAAGTGATAGAGCAGCTGCATGGATGCTTCGAAACCTGGTACTTCGTCGCCGTGCACGGAGCCGGAGAACCACACCACCGCGGGCGTGCGTGCAACTACCGCGTCAATCTGTGCCTGCGATGCACCGCGCGGATCGGCAATGCGATCCAAGTCTGCGCGAATGGCATCAAGGCGCGCGATGTTCTCTGGCGAGCTCACGATGTAGATGCGCATCGTGCGACGCTCGTTGGTCACGCCGATTTCTTCGACGCGCACGCGGTCCTTGGCGGACTCAGCGATGGCGAGGAGCACGCGCTCTTGGAGATGGTACTGCGTGTGCGCTTCGCCGACGTTGAAGCCGAGGATGGACTCGGGGCGGGGAACGCCCCCGCGGTAGGGGCCCTTTTCGTAGAACGAAAAGCGGGCGTCGTCACGGAGAGAGTCGGCCCAGGGGTTTTGGGCGGCGGCTGGCAGCGCGCAGAGCGCGAGCAAGAAAAGTGCGCGGAGGATCATGAGGAGCGAAGAGCGAGGGGAAGGAGCGAGGACGTAGGAAACGAAGTCGAGGAGACGAGGCCTCGAAGGGGAGGCGCTCCAGTAAGCTACGGTGCTAGCCCGAGTGCCGCTCCTCCCTCTCGGGGCCTCTTTTCCTCAACCTCACCTCTCGGTCTTCGCTCTTTCCCCTCGCTCTTCGCTCCTCCGCGGTTCAGAACTCGATCTGCGTCCCGAGCTCCACCACTCTATTCGGTGGCAGCTGGAAGTATTCTGTCGCGCTGCGCGAGTTGCGCGACATGATGGCGAAAATCTTCTTGCGGAAGATGTTCATCGATATCGCGCCCTTCTTCCACGGACCGCGGCGCGGGATGAGTTGCTCTCGGCCCAAGTAATAGCTGGTGTCCAAGGGTCGAGCGGCGATGCCGGCGTCGCGGCAACGCTGCAAGATTTCCTTCACGTCTGGCGACTCCATAAAACCATACGTGCCAATAACGCGGAAGAATCCGTGGCCGAGCGCTTCGATCGTCACACGCTCGTGCCGCTGCGTTTCGGGCACATCCGCGGTGCGAATGGACATCAAGATCACGGTCTCGTGCAGCACCTTGTTGTGCTTGATGTGGTGCAAGAGCACCACGGGTACGCCGTTGCTCTCCGACGTCATAAACACCGCGGTGCCAGGCACGCGCACGCGCGGCTGATCACCGATGTCTGCCAAGAACACATCCATCGGTAGCGTGATGTCCTGCATGCGCTCGGTGAGAATCACACGCCCGCGCTTCCACGTGGTCATCAGCGTGAAAATTCCGATGGCGACGACAATCGGTACCCAACCGCCGTGAATGAACTTGGACGCGCTGGCGGCAAACAGCACCGCGTCAATCGCGAAGAAAGCGCCGAAGAACAGCGTCACCTTCCACGTCGCCCAATTCCAACGACGGAGCGCGATGATCGAATACAGCGTGGTGGTGAGCAGGAACGTGCCGGTCACTGCAATGCCGTACGCAGCGCCGAGTGCTTCCGAGCTGCGGAAGCCGAAGACAATCAACAAGCAACCCACCATGAGCGCGTTGTTGATCTCAGGGATGTAGATCTGTCCAAATTCGCGCGCGGACGTATGCGTAATCGTCATGCGCGGCGAGTAGCCGAGCTGAATGCACTGCTGCGTGAGCGAGAACGCGCCGGAGATCATGGCCTGCGACGCAATCACCGTGGCCATCGTGGCCAGCGCGACGAGCGGAAATGTCAGCGCGCGGGGGGCGAGCAAGAAAAACGGATTCGAAATGACCGTGGGATCGCTCAAGATGAGCGCGCCCTGACCGAAGTAGTTGAGCAAGAGTGCGGGCAACGCGATGACAAACCACGCGAGGCGAATGGGACGCTTGCCGAAGTGTCCCATGTCGGCGTAGAGCGCTTCGCCGCCGGTGACGACGAGTACGATGGCGCCCATTACCAAGAAGCCTGCGACACCAACATCCTGAAAGAAGCGCAGCGCGTACATCGGGTTCATCGCCGCGAGCACACTGGGATTCTTCACCACCTGAATCGTGCCCAATGTGGCGATCACGACGAACCACACGAGCGTAATCGGCCCAAAGAGCGCGCCGACGCGGTGTGTGCCATAGCGCTGCGCGAGGAACAGCACGATGATAACGATGGCCGCCAGCGGCACGACGGCAGGCCGGAATGCCTCAGAGACAATCGTGAGGCCTTCCATTGCGGAGAGCACGGAGATGGCCGGTGTGATCATGCCGTCGCCGTAGAGCAGGGCGGCGCCCATGAGCGCGAGGGCGATGACAAAAAATCGCCGCGCGCCTTTCGTCGACTCCTTCTGCAACAGGAGAGCGAGCATCGCGAGAATCCCACCTTCGCCGCGATTGTCGGCCTGCAAAATGAACACGACGTACTTCACCGTGATCACCAGCACGAGCGCCCAAAACACGAGCGAGAGCACGCCGAGCACGTGCTCAGGCGTTGCGGTGATTCCGTGTTTGGGATTGAACACTTCGCGCAGCGCGTACAGCGGGCTCGTGCCAATGTCGCCGTACACCACACCCAGCGCGCCTAGTGCGAGGATGGCGAGGCGCTTTCCCGTCGGGTTGGCCTCGACGTGATGTGGTTCGGGGGGGCGGTACTCGGCGGTCATTCGCGCTGAGGGCCTGGGCTCTTGACCCGACGCGGGATTATCTGCGGACATATATAGATGTGAATGTAGCGCAACAAAAAGGGGGGAGCGAGTCAAGCTCGCTCCCCCCTCTGCCACTGTGACGCCGCGCACTACTCGTAGCGCAGTGCCACAATCGGGTCCAAAGTGGCTGCGCGGCGTGCCGGATAGACACCGAACACGAGTCCGACCACGGCCGAGAAGGTAAAGGCGAGCACCACGGAGGAACTGCCCACCTGGGTGTTCCAGCCGAGGAACTTGGTGAACGCCATCGCGCCGCCGGCGCCCACGGCGATGCCAATGGCGCCGCCGACAAGGCAGAGCACGATGGCTTCAATCAAGAACTGGAACAGAATATTGAGCCGCGTGGCGCCCAGCGCCTTGCGAATGCCAATCTCTCGCGTGCGCTCGGTGACCGACACGAGCATGATGTTCATGATGCCAATGCCGCCGACGAGCAGCGACACCGCCGCGATGCCAGCCAACAGCATCGAGAACACCTGTGTCGTCTCGCCTAGCGTGTTCAGGAAGTCGGCCTGATTGCGAATCTGAAAGTCATCCGGACGCTCGGGCCGCAACTTGTGCTCGCGGCGCAGAATTTTCTGGATGTCGGCCATCGTCTCGGGGATCGCGGCTTCAGTGGGCGCGAGCACGGAGATGGACCGCAAACGGTTTTGTCCCATCACGCGGAAGCGCGCCGTCTGCAGCGGGATGAACACCTGGTCATCCGGATTGTTGAACGGCGACGCCTGACCCTTGGACTTCACTGCGCCGACGACGAGGAACTGAATACCGCGAATGCGGATGTTCTCGCCGACGATGCCGTCTGCGCTCTGGAGACCGAGGTTCTGCCACACCGTCGGGCCGACAACCGCCACGCGCTGGCGGCTCTCGTCTTCGCCCGCAGTGAAGAAGCGACCCGACTCCATCTCGTATTTACGAACTACCGGGAAGTTGGACGTCGTGCCGACGACCGACGTACCGGCATTCTTGTTCACGAATTGAATCTGCAGATTGGACGCCATTTCGGGCTGCACGGCGCCGAGGACAGTGCCGCGGTCCACGAGCGCTTGCGCGTCTTCAATGGTGAGGCGTGTACGCACATCGAACGACATCACGCCACCGGTGCGCGCCTGACCCGGCGACACGGTGAGCAGCGTGGTGCCGAGCGAGGCGATGCGAGCGTTCACGGCGGTCTGCGCGCCGCGACCGAGTGCGACCACGGCGATCACCGCCGACACGCCAATCACGATGCCGAGCATTGTGAGCAGCGAGCGGAGCTTGTTTGCACGCAGCGCCCCGAGGGCGACGCGAATGGTTTCGCCGATAAGCATTGCTGATTACCTCGGCGCGCCGCCGGCCGGACGCGCACCACCTGCTGCGCCACCGGTGGCACCGCCGAGCGGCGAAGCACCGCCCGTCATTGCACGCATACGATCGTTGTTCTCCTGACGCTGCATCTGCAGTGCCGCGGCGCTGAGCAACGCGACCCTGTCGCCTTCCTCAAGACCAGAGAGCACTTCCGTGTAGTCGTAGTCAGCAACGCCAAGGCGGACGACACGTGCTTCGTAGCTTGAGTCTGCACGCTGAACGAAGACCAAGCCCATGCGCGAGGCTGAGCGGCCAGCGCCTCGCGCGCCGTTGCCAGCGCCTTGAGCACCCGGTGCGGCGAGTGAACGCGCGCCGTTGCGAGCAGGCGTTGGCGTGCCAGCAGTTGCTGGTGCGTTGCCGTTGGGACGTGCAGCACCACCCGCAGCACGCATCGTGCACGCGCGAGCGACCATCTGATCAACACCAAGCTCGGTGTAGGCGGCGCGAAGCGTCGCGAACATCGCCTGACGATCCGCGTTCGGATCGCGCATAGCGGTCTGGAGCGAGTCAATGCGACGCGCCACGGCCGGCTTCGCTGTGCGAGCGTCAGTTACAGCCTTGCACTGCGCATCGGTGACGTCGGGCATCTGCATACCGCCCTGGCGAGCACCCTGCGGCTGCTGCGAGAAGTCAGCGAAGCCAGGACGCGCCTGCGCGCCTGCGGGTGCGCCCGTCGGGCGTGCGCCACCATTTGCGGCACCGCCCGTCGGCATTCCGCCGCCCATCGCATTGCGCAGCTGCGCGGCGATGGTGTCGGGGTGAATGCCAAGAATCGTTGCGGCCTGCGACGCTTCGCGCACCGAGCGAATCGCTTCGTTGGGCACCGCGATGACGTTTTCGCGGCGATCAGAGATGATGGAGACTTCGCCGTTCATGCCCGGCAACAGCGCGCCATCGCGGTTCTCGAGCGAGACGAGTACCGGAAACATCGTGACGTTCTGCTGCACGACGGCCTGCGGTTCAATCTTTTCGATGACGCCGCGGAAGGTACGATCCGGAAAAGCATCCACGACAACCGTGGCTTCCTGGCCCGGCGACACGCGGCCGATATCTGTTTCGTTAACCAATGCGCGAGCGCGCACCTTGGTGAGGTCGGCCATCTTCACGATGGTCGTGCCGCCACCGACGGCGCTGGTGCCGGACTGAATCACCTGACCAAGCGCGACGGGCTTTTCAATGATCGTGCCCATCACCGGCGCAACCACGCGCGCATCGTCCAAGCGCTGCTGCGCGAGGTCGAGGTTGGTGCGCGAGCGCACGATCTGCGAGAGCGCGTTCTGATACGTCAGACCGGCCTGCTCGTTTTCCTGCTGCGTGATGATCTGCGAGCGGTACAACTCGTCCGAGCGACGCTTGTTCTGTTCGGCCACCTTGAGCGACGCCTCAGAGGCTTCGAGGTCGGCCTTTGACTGGTCGAAGCTATTCTGCACGTCGCGCGTGTCGAGCTGCACGATGAGCATGCCCGGGCGCACGAGGGTGCCCGTCTCAACTGGCATCTCGATGATCTGGCCCGACGAGCGGGACTTCACTTCGACGACGTTGATTGGTTCGATGATTCCCGTAGCTTCCGCCTGAACGATGATCGTACGACGCTCCACCGGGGCGGTGGAGATTTTGAGCGGCTGCTCCGCAGACTTCCCGCAGGCGGCGATGAGGCCGAGTGCGGCGAGAACAGCGAACGAAAGGCGGCGGGGGGACACGAAGGACTCCAATGGAGAACGAAGACGGATGACGGATGACGGAAGCGACTGCTACTTCAACTCTTCCTACGGCAGGTCGCGGCCGATGAGCGCTTCGATCTGCGCCTTGGCCGTGCGTGCGTCGAGGCGAGCCTGAATCAGATCGCGGCGCGCCTGGTCGAGCGTGGTCTGCGAATTAAGAACGTCGAGCAACGTGGACGCGCCGAGCGCATAGCGCTCTTGCTGCACCCGGAGGTCTTCTTCGCCGGCGCGGACGCTGGCGAGCTGGATCTGCACACGAACTTCGGCGGTGCGGAAAGCGCCGACCTGCTGAATCATTTGCTGACGCGCGTTGAGTCGGGCGTCGCGGAGCTGCGCTTCAGCGTTTTCTACCGAGATGCGCGCCTGCAGTCCTTGCTGCTCACGATTAAGGCCGTTGAACAGATTCCAGCTGATGCTGTAGCTGGTGTTGGTGCGGTTAAGATCGGCATCGCCATAGAGCTGGAACTCGCCAGGACGCCCGCTGTAGCTGCGACCCATCGACATCGACAAGGTCGGGAGGTACTGCGACCAGGTGCTACGATTGCCGTGCTTGGCGGCGACTTCGTTGGCCTGTGCCTGCACGACGGCCGGGCTGCGCTCGGCGAGCGACATCAGTTCGGCGTCGGCCATCGCGACTTCGTCGCTGCCTTCGCTGGACGGATCCGCGGTGACGAGCGACTCAGAACCGATGAGACGCGAAAGCGCCGCGTTGGCATTGGCGAGCGAGTTGTCTGCATTCAAAATCGCGAGGCGCGCGTTGCCCACCTGAATCGATGTGCGCAATGAGTCGGAGCGTGTCGCAGCACCGGCCTGCACGCGAGCAGTCGAAGCACGGAGCTGCTGTTCGGCGGATTCCAGTTGACGCTGCGCGGCGAGGCGCGTCTCGCGCGCGGCGAGCACAGCGTAGTACTGCTGCTTCACCTGAAGCGCGATGGCAAACTCTTGCGTGACATCAGCAGCTTCGGCGGCATCGAGCTGCGCGCGCGCCTGCTGAAGCTGGAAGACGCGGTTGCCGCCGCCAAACAGCTGGAGGTTGGCGTTCAGTCCGTGGTTGCCGTTCCACGGCGTGTCGAATCCGCGAGGCACCGAGATGAAGCGATTGCTGTCGGCTGGGTCGCGCACCTGCGCCAGGCTGAAGCCTTCGGCGGTGCTCGCGCCCGCGCTTATGCTGAGCGTCGGCAAGAACGCCGCATAGCGCTGCCGCACAGTTCCCGCCGCCTGGCGGATCGCGTTCTCCGACTGCACCGATGCCGGCGCATTCTGACGCGCCAAGCGCACTGCTTCATCGAGCGCAATCGGACGAGGATCCTGTGCCACCACTGCGGCCGGCACCAGCATCAATCCGGCCAACACCGTCTTCACCATCCCCTTCATTGCCGCTTCTCCTGGCGTCGCGCTTCTTCGCGCTCACGCTGCATCTGATCGTAAGTGGCCTGCTGCTCGGAAGTGAGCAGCTGCCGGATCCGCTGACGTGCCGCGGCCCCCAGTGAATCCAACGAGGGGCGCACGGGCGACATCACGCTGTCGACCTGGCGGTTTCGTTCATCGAGAATCGTGTCGAGCTGCGCGCGCTGAGTGGCATCCATTCCGAGATCCTCAGCCAAGCGATCTCGCATTGTGCGGACATCACTCCACTGCCGCTCCAAACGCTCACGCTGCAGCGCTCGGTCCGTTGCCACTCCTACCGCAGCCCCTGCAACCAGAGCTGCAAAGAAGAACGCGACGGCATATCTACTGGTTCGACGCATCGTCCCCGCCGTTCGTTAGTGGTCGGTTACGGCGCGGAGGGTTGCCTGACGATCCGGCACCAGTCCGCGGCGAGCAAACGTCTGTGGCATTTCGCTCGGCGATTCAATCACGGTCTCGTACGCCATCCGACGCTCCAGCGCGCGCTCGCGCAGGAATACCGAGCCGGCCAAGATCAACGTGAGCCCTGCGGCCAACAAGCCAAACTGATACGCGCGCTCGGACATCACCCACCACGCGCGCTCCTCACGACCGCGCTTGATGCGCGCCTGAATGCGCAACTCGAGTCCGTCCCAATACGACTGCTCGGTAGGCGCGGCGACAATCGCGCGCAGTTCGCGCGTCAACTCGTCGTCATCCCGCACCAGCCGTGGTCCCTGATTCATCTCACTCATTGCTCCCTCATTGCGCCGAGTAGCTGGCGCAGTTGTGAACGTGCGTAATGCAGATCGGATCGTGCGGTGCCTTCGGGGATATCCAGCATCTTTCCGATTTCTGCGTGCTTATATCCTTCCACGTCGTGCAGCACGATGACGGCGCGCTGTCGAGCAGGAAGGGTGTCGAGCGCCATCGTGAGTCGCTGCCGCAGTTCGCCATTTTCGGCGGGGTCTCTAAATGGAGAGGCCACGGTCTCAGGGAGTTCGTCGGCGTCGCGAACTTTGCGACGACGCGTGACATCGAGTGCCGCGTTAGCGACGATGCGATGCAGCCACGCCCCAAATGCTTGATCGGGGAGGAAGCGAGCAATCGCGCGATACGCGTGCAGAAATGCTTCCTGCACCGCATCTTCCGCGTCCTCGTGATTAATCACGATTGCGCGAGCCACCGCATACGCACGCCGCTGGTGGCGACGGACGAGTTCGGAAAACGCTGCTTCCTCTCCGCGCTGGGCGGCGAGGACGAGCGCCTTCTCATCCGCCGGCCGTTCAGTCACGGTGCGACGGGGTGATACCTCTCTCAAAGAGAGGGCGATGGCGGTCAAACGAAACGCTCAATGGTCACGCTCTCTAGTACGCGAATGGGGCTTCCGGCGTTGGACAGCCGACCCCCCTCCGGCGTTACACAGCAACCGTGCCCCGGAGGCCGAGGAGGTCGGCGCGTGCGCGCATTGATTCAATGACAAATGCGATGTGCGAGTCCATCTCTACCCCGAGTTCGGCGGCCCCTAGAATCACGTCCTCACGGGAGACGCCTCGGGCGAAGGCCTTGTCTTTCATCTTCTTCTTCACGGACGAGGCTTCGAGGTCGAGCACGCTCTTGGACGGGCGCACGAGAGCCGCCGCGGTGATCAAGCCGCTGAGCTCGTCCACGGCAAAGAGGGTCTTGGCCATCTTCGTCTCGCGCGCAACGCCCGTAAACAGGGCATGCCCGAGAATCGCCTGACAGATCTCGTCGGAGTAGCCGAGCGTGCGCAGGTGGCGCACGCCCTCGCTGGGGTGCTCGCTGTCGGCGGCCTGGGCCGCGTTGGGGAAGCGCTCGTAGTCAAAATCGTGGAGCAGGCCGGCCAAGCTCCAGGCGTGCTCATCCTCATCAAAGTGGCGGGCGTAGGCGATCATCGCGCCCTCCACAGCGAGCATGTGCTTGCGGAGGGAATCGCTGGCCGTCCAGCTGTGCATGAGCGCGAGGGCTTCGTCTCGTGTAGGCATTTATGCGATGGCGTGGGGTCGTGTAACTGCCTGTAAATCTATGGGTTAGGAGGCTCGCGCACCCCGGGTGTGGTGAAATCCCCCACACCAGTGGCGGGCGGTTCCCTTACGGAGGTTCCCGCATCCCGCCGACTGCTCGCGGGGAGCAAAAGCCCGATTGTACGGGGCGACCGATTGCGCGACCCCCCATCCCGACGGAGCCGGGCATGAGTGCACACCTCGAGACCTTTTCCTATGACGATTCCATCGTCCGAAAATTTTTGTGGGCGACCGTCATCTGGGGCCTGGTCGGATTCTCTGTTGGACTGCTGATTGCGCTCCAGTTGGCCAATCCGTGGTTCAACTTCAACACCGAGTGGCTGTCGTTTGGCCGCCTCAGGCCGCTGCACACCAATGCGGTCATTTTCGCGTTTGCGGGCAACGCGATTTTCACGGGCGCCTACTACTCCACGCAGCGACTGCTCAAGACGCGGATGTACTCCAACGCGCTGAGCAACTTCCACTTCTGGGGCTGGCAGGCGATCATCGTCGCCGCGGCGCTGACGCTCCCGCTGGGATTCACGCAGGCCAAGGAATACGCCGAGCTCGAATGGCCGATTGATATCGCCATCGCGGTGGTGTGGGTGGCCTTCGCGGTGAACTTCTTCGGTACGATCGCGCGGCGCCGTGAGCGCCACATCTACGTCGCGATCTGGTTTTACATCGCGTCCATCGTCACGGTGGCGCTGCTGCACATCTTCAATAACCTGAGTGTTCCCGCCGGTTGGCTGAAGAGCTATTCGATTTACGCCGGTGTGCAGGACGCATTCATGCAGTGGTGGTACGGGCACAACGCCGTGGCGTTTTTCCTCACGACGCCCTTCCTCGGCTTGATGTACTACTTCTTGCCCAAGGCCGCAGACCGACCGGTCTTTTCGTATAAGCTGTCCATTCTGCATTTCTGGTCGTTGGTGTTCTTGTACATCTGGGCGGGTCCGCATCACCTGCATTACACGGCGCTGCCCGATTGGGCGAGCACGCTGGGCATGTTGTTCTCCATCATGCTGTGGATGCCAAGCTGGGGCGGCATGGTGAACGGACTGCTCACGCTGCGTGGCGCGTGGCACAAGGTGACGGAAGAGCCGGTGCTGAAGTTCTTCGTCGTCGCGATTACCGCGTACGGCATGAGCACGTTTGAAGGTCCAATGCTCTCGGTAAAGAGCGTGAATGCGCTCGCGCATTACACCGACTGGATTATTGCGCACGTGCACACCGGTGCGCTGGGTTGGAACGGCTTCCTCACATTCGGTATGGTGTATTGGCTCGCGCCGCGATTGTTTCAAGCGCCGTTGTATTCCAAGAAGCTGGCGGAGTGGCACTTCTGGATCGCCACCTTCGGCATTTTGCTCTACGTCGTCAGCATCTACGCGGCGGGCATCACGCAGGGGCTGATGTGGCGCGCGTTTGACGAGACGGGACGCCTCGCGTATCCGGACTTTGTGGAAACGGTGGTGAAGCTGTTGCCGATGTACTGGGTGCGTGTGGTGGGTGGCACGCTGTACATCATCGGCTCGCTGCTCTTCCTCTACAACATTGTGAAGACGTGGAAGTCGCGTCCGGCCACGTATGATGTGCCGATTGTGTCGGCGCCGCCGCTTGGCAAGGACTACGTGCCGTCGTACGCCGCATCGGCAAAGGGTGGAGTCATCTCGCGCTTTGCCGCGGCGGATTGGCATCGCAAGTGGGAAGGACTGCCGATGCTGTTCACGGTGATGATTGTGCTCGCCGTGGTAGTGGCATCGCTTGCAGAAATTATTCCCACGTTCCTCATCAAGAACAACGTGCCGACGATTGCGAGCGTCAAGCCGTACACGCCACTCGAGTTGGCGGGTCGCGATTTGTACATCCGCGAAGGCTGCTTCAATTGTCATTCGCAGATGGTGCGTCCGTTGCGCTACGAGACAGAGCGGTTTGGTGAGTACTCGAAGCCAGGTGAGTTCGTGTACGACCATCCGTTCTTGTGGGGTTCGCGTCGCATTGGTCCTGACCTCGCGCGCGTCGGCGGCAAGTATCCGGATTTGTGGCATGTGCGCCACTTTGCGGAACCCAAGAGCATTGTGCAGAACTCCATTATGCCCGCGTACTCGCATCTCGAGCGCAACGCGCTGGACTTTGCGTTCATCCAAAAGCGCGTGGATGCGATGGTGATGCTCGGCGTGCCGTATGGCGAGGCCGTGAACCGTGCGCCGGAGATGGCGCGCGAACAAGCTGCGCAGATGGCCGCCAGCATAGAATCGCAGGGTGGTCCGGCGGGACTCGCGGACAAGGAAGTGATTGCCCTCATCGCGTACCTCCAGCGCTTGGGTCGCGACATTAAGACGCCGGCTGCGGGGGGTTCCCAGTGAAACTCGCTGATGTGATGAGTGCCGCGGGACTCTCCGGCTACGCGATTGTGGCGTTGCTGATGTTTGTGGCGGCGTTTGTGCTGGTGCTGCTGATGATTCTTACTCCCGGAAGCTCGGCGCGCATGGATGCCGCCGCGCGCTTGCCACTCGAGGATGGGTCGACCAATGACTGAACAATCAGACGAAAAACTGCTTGATCACAGCTACGACGGTATCAAGGAGTATGACAATCCGATGCCGCGGTGGTGGGTGTGGATTTTCTGGGCCACTGTGATTTGGAGTGTCGCGTACTACTTCTTGCCCGCGCCGTTTGGCGAAGGGCCAGGGATGATTGCGAAGTACAACGCGGAAGTCGCGGCGGCGGAAGCGATGAAGCCAGTGGCCTCGGGGCCGACGGTGTCGGACGATGAACTCACGCAACTCGCCAGCGACGACGACGAGCTTGCGGAAGGGAAGACGGTGTTTGCGGCCAACTGCGCGGCGTGTCATCGCGCGGACGGTGGTGGATTGATTGGGCCAAATCTCACGGACAGTGCGTGGATCCACGGCGGACTGCCTACGCAGATTCACTATACGATTGCCGTGGGTGTCTTGGAGAAGGGCATGCCGCCGTGGGAACGCATTCTGAAGCCTGAGCAACTGCGGAACGTGACCGCGTACGTGATGTCGTTGCAGGGCACGAACCCGCCGAGCGCGAAGGCGGCGGAAGGACCGATTACGTGACAGCACCGGCCGCCACCGGCCGCGTACTTCCGACGCTGAACGAAGACGGTTCGCGTCGGTGGATTCGCCCCAAGCCCGCGCCCGGCAAGTGGCTCGTGCGTCGGAGCGCGGTGGCGTACGCGCTGATGGTGTTCTACTTGGCGTTCCCGCATCTGCGATGGAACGGCAAGCCGTGGATGCTGCTCGATTTGCCGCAGCGGCAGTTCACGTTCTTTGGAACATCGTTTCTACCCACCGACACGCTGTTGTTGATGCTGCTGTTTGTGAGTGTGTTGGTGTTCATCTTCTTGCTCACTGCGCTGTTTGGCCGCGTGTGGTGCGGCTGGGCGTGCCCGCAGACGGTGTGGATGGAGTTTGTGTTTCGTCCACTTGAGCGATTGATTGAGGGCGGTTTGAATGCGTCGCGCCTGCTGGACAAGGACAAGCGCCACTTCGCGCCGCGCCGGCTGATGAAGTACGCGATCTACGGTGTGCTAGCGATTGTCCTAGGCAACACGTTCCTCGCGTACTTCGTCGGGACAGATGCGCTGCTCACGTGGCTGACGCGGTCGCCAGTTGATCACCCCACGCCGTTCTTGGTGATGGCGGGCGTGTCATTGGCGGTGTTCCTCGACTTCGCGTGGTTCCGCGAGCAGACGTGTTTGGTGGCGTGCCCGTATGGGCGGCTGCAGTCTGCGCTGCTGGACCGGCAGTCGGTGATTGTGGCGTACGACGTGTCGCGCGGTGAGCCACGCGGACACGGTGCGGGTGCGCGGCCCGGTTTGGGTGACTGCGTGGCGTGCAATGCGTGCGTGAATACGTGCCCAACGGGCATCGACATTCGCGACGGCCTGCAGATGGAGTGCATTCACTGCACGCAGTGCGCCGACGCGTGTGATGCAATCATGGAGAAGGTCGGGAAGCCCGCGGGCCTCATTCGCTACAGCTCACAGGACGCGCTCGCGGGCAAGTCACCGCGGTTCCTGCGCGCACGCACCGCGTTGTATCCGCTGGTGTTTGTGGCGTTCTTTGGTGCGTTCCTTGTGACGTTGGCGACTCGCTCTACCGCCGATGTGACGCTACTGGGGCCAATTGGCGCGCCGTTTGTGGCGGAGGTTGATGGACGCATTCGCAATCAAGTGCGCATCAAGATTGCCAACCGCACGCGCGAGACGCAGCGGTACTCGATTGAGTACATCGATGCTGCCGGCGCGACGATGGTGGCACCGGAGAATCCGCTGACTGTGTCGGCGGGTGCGAGCGTGACGACGTCTGTGTTTGTCATGCAGCCAGTGGAACGGTTTGTGAACGGCGAACGTCGGGCGCGATTCCGCATATCGGATGGCAACAAGTTTGCGCGCGAGTTTGCGTGGCGTTTGCCTGGGCCTTCCAACCGCGCGGAATCAGGGGAGCCACGATGAAAAAGGGCTGGCAGTGGCCCGTGCTCGTCACGCTCGCACTCGGCTTCACCGTGGGCGTGAATGTGGTGATGCTCATGATGTCGAAGTCCGATCCCAACGGCACCGTGGTGGAGCCCGACTACTATAGAAAGGCCGTGGACTGGGATCGCACGATGGCGCGCCAAGCGGCGAGCGACGCGCTGGGTTGGAGTGCGACGTCCTCAGTGGGCGTCGCGCACTCAGCCGCGCGCGAAGTGCGCGTGGCCCTGCGCGACAGCGTGGGCGTGCCGGTGAACGATGCCGAGGTCTCGGTGACGTTGATCCACAATCGCGAAGCATCCCAGCCCGTGCAGGCATCGCTGCGCGCAGTGGGCGACGGTGCGTACGTGGGCCACGCGATTGCCGCGCGTAGCGGACAGTGGGAAGTGCGCATCACTGCGCGGCGTGGCACGGAGCGTTTTGAAGTCACGCAACGCGCCGAGGCGCCGTGATCGCACTGGCGAGCTCAGTGTTTGTCGCAGGACTGCTCGGCAGCGTGCACTGCGCCGGGATGTGCGGCAGTTTCGCGTGCCTCGCGTCTGGTGGCGATTCGTCGCAGGGACCACAGGCGTTGCGATCAACCGCTGCGTACAACTTTGGACGCTTGCTCTCGTACGCGACCCTTGGTGCGATTGCTGGCGCGGCAGGCGCCGGGTTGAATCGCGCAGGCGCGATTGCGGGACTCGCGCGGCCTGCGGCGATTGTCGCTGGTGTGCTACTGATTGTGTGGGGACTCGCATCGCTAGCAGCGGCACTCGGCGTGCGAATTCCACTTTTGGACGTGCCGCCTGCACTGGCCACTCGCGTGGCTGGCGCAGTGCGTGCGGTGCAGTCGCGTCCACCGGCAGTGCGTGCGCTGGCGATTGGCGCGCTCTCGGCGGCACTGCCGTGTGGTTGGCTCTACGCGTTTGTGGCCACGTCTGCGGCAGCGGGAAGCGCGCTCGGTGGTGCAACCGTGATGGCTGCGTTCTGGTTGGGCACCGTGCCGATGATGGTCGCCGTTGGTGTGAGCGCCCAACGAGTGCTCGGACGCTTTCGCAGTCGCCTGCCTGTGCTCACCGCGAGCGTGCTCGTGATTCTTGGCGTTCTCACTGTGGCTGGTCGCTTCACGGTGCCAGCGTCGGTCGCAAACACCACTGATGAGCACAGTACTCACCGCTGAGTTTGACGTGCGCGCTGCGGCGCCCACGCTGTGTGCGCACTGCGGCCTCGAGGCCAACAGTGGCGACGCGCGTGTGGTGGACGATGCGTCGTACTGCTGCGCAGGCTGCGAAACGGCATCGTCGATTATTCGCCAGAGCGGACTCGGCGGCTTCTACTCCATGCCCGAGCGCCGCGCAGCGCGCGTGACGCCGAGTGGGCGTTCGTATGCGGAGTTCGACCACGAGGCGTTCGCGGCGGCACACGTGCGCGCATTGCCCGATGGTCTCGCTGAAGTCTCGCTGTACCTAGAAGGCGTGCACTGCGCGTCGTGTGTGTGGTTGGTGGAGCGTGTGCCGATGATTGTGCCTGGTGCCGTGCGCGCCGAGCTCGACGTCACGCGCGGCGTCGCGCGGTTGGCGTGGGATCCGTCGGTCGTGGCGCTCAGCGAACTCGCGCGCGCATTGGACACGCTGGGCTACAGGCCGCATGCGTTTCGCGGACAGCGCGCCGATGAAGCGCGGCGCAGCGAAGAGCGCGCGATGCTCGCGCGCATTGGTGTGGCGGGAGCAATCGCCGGCAACGTGATGACCATCGCGCTGGCGCTGTACAGTGGAATGTTCAGCGGAATGGAGCGCGAGTTTGAGGGGTACTTCCGCTGGTTGAGTTTCATTCTTGTGACGCCGGCGCTGTTCTGGCCTGGCCGCGTGTTCTTCACGAGCGCGTGGCAGGCGCTCAAGAACCGGCGCCTTCATATGGATGTGCCTATCGCGCTCGCTCTGTCGGTGGGCTACGTACAGGGTGCCGTGAATACCGTGCGCGACGGCGGACCGATCTACTTCGATGCGGTGGGCACGCTCATCTTCTTGTTGCTCGTTGGGCGCTATCTGCAGCATCGTGCGCAGCGCAGTGCGGCCGACTCGGCGGCGTTGCTCGGAGCGCTCGCGCCGGCAACGGCGCGTGTGGTGGAAGCCACCGGCATCAATGAAGTGCCCACCGAAGCTGTGTTGCCTGGCATGCTGCTCGATGTGCGCGCTGGTGACACGCTCGCGGCTGACGGGGTGGTTGAAGTGGGAAGCTCGTCGCTGGATCTCGCGCTGCTCACCGGCGAGTCGCGACCAGTGACCGTGCGCGCGGGCGAGCAAGTGTTTGCGGGCACGGTGAACCTCTCGGCGCCAATTCGTGTGCGCGTGACTGAAGCGGGCATCACGAGCCGGCTTGGCCGCTTGCTCCGCGACGTGGAAGACGGCGCGCGCACGCGACCGCCGGTTGTGTTGCTCGCGGACCGCATCGCGGGCGTGTTCATCGCGGTGGTGCTCACGCTCTCAGTGGTGACGGCGGCCATCTGGTGGCAGCGCGATGCGTACTTCGCCATTGATAGCGCGATTGCGCTGCTCGTGGTGACGTGTCCGTGCGCGCTGGCAATTGCCACACCGCTCGCGTTCACGGTGGCGACGGGTCGTGCGGCGGGTCGCGGGATTCTCATTAAGGGTGCACACGCGCTGGAGACGCTCACGGGTCGCGGTGTGATCTTCCTCGACAAAACAGGGACGCTCACTGCAGGGCGTATGGTGCTGACGAGCTTTGACGGGCCAAGTGCGCTGCGCGCAGCGGTGTTGGGCATTGAGCAACACTCACGTCATCCGGTGGCCGCGGCGTTTGCACACGCGTGGTCGGACGTCTCGCCGGCGGCAGCGACTGTCGTGCAGGAAACGCTCGGTGGAGGGCTCAGCGGCACGTGCGATGGACGCCGTGTGGTGATTGGCCGACCGGAGTGGGTGCTCGCGCAGTCGGCGAGTGTGAGTGAGCGGATGGTGAGCGCGCCGCTGCTCGACGCGAGTCTGACGCCGGTGCTTATCGCCGTGAATGGTGAGGTTGTGGCGCGCGCAGGATTTGGCGACCCGCTGCGCGCGACCGCGAAGCAGATGGTTGGTGATCTCACTCGTGCGGGTTGGGACGTGCGATTGCTCAGTGGCGACGCGACGCACGTGGTGCACTCGGTGGCGCGTGCGCTCGGCGTACGTGCTGAGAATGCAGAAGGTGGCGCGAGCCCCGAGCGAAAGCGCGAGGCAATTGCCGAAGCGCGCACTCACGGCACTGTAGTGATGGTTGGCGATGGGGTGAACGACGCAGCGGCGATTGCCGGCGCCACGGTGGGCATTGCCGTGCGCGGGGGTGCCGAGGCGTCGATGGCTGCGGCCGATGTGTACTTGGCCCGCGATGGCGTGGACGCGCTGCCGGATCTGTTTCGCATCGCTCGACGCACCACACACGTGATTCATCGCAATATGGCTATCGCGCTGGGTTACAACGCTGTTGCCATCGTGATGGCGATGATGGGAATCCTCGACCCACTCTTTGCGGCCGTGCTAATGCCACTGGGCTCAGTGACGATCATCTTCGCAACGTGGCGCACGTGAGCGTGCTCTTTGTGCTGGTTCCGCTCGCAATATTTATCGTCGCGATTTTCGTTGGCGCCTACGTGTGGAGCTCGCGCACAGGGCAGTTTGACGATCTCACCACGCCGGCAATGCGTGCGGTGCACGACGACGATCGCACTACGCCCTCTCCGCCGCCGCCCGAAGCGCGTTAACAATCACGGCGATGTCGATGACTTCTTGGAGCAGCGCACCCATCGTCGGCGGGATGTAGCCGAACGCGGCAAAGATCATCGCCGCACCCGAGAGTGCGAGCCCAGCGATGATACTCTGCTTGGCGATGCGCACCGTGCGTTGACCAATCGCGACGGCATCGCCAATGCGTGTCACATCGTCGGCGAGCAACACGATGCCGGCGGCTTCCGCGGAGATGCCGCCTCCGTGCGCGGCGAGTGCGGCGCCCACCGTCGCCGCCGAGAGTGCGGGTGCGTCGTTGGTGCCATCGCCGATCATTAGCACACGGCGACCCTCAGCTTCCAGTTGCTTGACTGCTGTGACTTTGTCTGCGGGGAGCAAATCACCACGCGCTTCGGTGATGCCCACCGCTGCCGCGATGGGCGCGACGTTGGTTGAGTGATCGCCCGAGAGCAGCACGGTGCGCGAAATGCCAAGTGCGCGCAGTCGTGCGAACATCGGCGCGAGATTGCTGCGCAGTTTGTCGGCGAACGTGATGACGCCGAGTGCGTCGTCGCCGCGAGCGACGTAGGCGCGCAGGCCATCGGCTTGTGCGTGGAGCACGTCGAGCGCGGCCGCAGCGCGTGGGTGGCGTTCGCGCACGAGCGTGAGCGAGCCGACGGTGACGGGGAGGCCATCTACAATGCCGTACACGCCTTGACCTGCCACATCGACGATGTCGTGAGCGGCGGGAATGGTGAGCTTGCGTGCACTGGCGGCTTCTACGATTGACCGCGCGAGCAAATGTCCGCTGCCAATCTCCACGGCGGCGGCAACGCGTAGCAACTCGTCTTCGCTCGCACCGGCGGGCACACTGAGGGCCGAGACCGCGGGACGTCCAATCGTGAGCGTGCCGGTTTTGTCGAACACGGCGGTGTCCACACGCGCGAGCAGCTCGAGCGCGCTGCCGTTGCGAACGACAATCTGTTTGCGCGCGGCGCGATTGATGCCGCCAATCACCGCGACGGGTGTCGCGAGAATCAGCGGACACGGCGTCGCGACAACAAGCACCGCGAGCACGCGCGCGGGATCGCCAGAGAGCCACCACGCAAACGCACACGCGACCAGCGTGATGGGCGTGAACCACACGGCCCATTTGTCGGCGAGGCGCTGAATCGGCGACTTCTCTGATTGCGCTGTGCGCACCAACTCGACGATCTGCGCGTACAGCGACTCGCTGGCGGGCGACGTTACTCGCAGCACGAGCGGACCTTCGAGATTCACCACACCCGAGCGCACGGTTGCGCCGCGCTGCACGCGCTCTGGCAACGGCTCGCCCGTGACTCGCGAGGTGTCGAGCGAACTGTTGCCCTCGGTGACCATCGCGTCGCAGGGCACCATCTCGCCTGGACGCACGAGAATCAATTCGCCGACGACAACACGCTCGGCTTCGACGTCCTCGGTGTCGGCGGCGCCGGTGCCACGCAAGCGATGCGCGATGCGTGGCGCCGCGGCCTCCAATTCGCGTACGGCAGCTGACGCGCGGCCTTCCGCGTAGCGATCCAAGAGTTCGCCGCCGGTTTGCATCAGCACGATGACAAGGCCGGCAACAGGCTCGCGCAGAATCATCGCAGTGACAATGGCGAGCATCGCCACGACGTCCGCCGCAAACTCACCGCGCAACAATCCGCGCAGCGTCTTTAGCGCGACGGGCGCGCCGAGCAAAAGGAGAGACGCGTACTGAATCCAGAACCCGATGGAGTCAGTACGCGTCCCAATGTGCAGCAATCCACCAACGATGAGCGCGAGGAGTGTGAGTGCCGGCACTCGCGCCGCACTCATCGCGCCGGTCACGACTTAGTGCTGTGCGGCGGGCGCGGCGCCTTCTGCGGCGTGGCTCGCGAACTTCTTGTTGGTGAGGTACACCATGGTCAGCACCACGACGGCGATGCCGATGAGTCCGAAGGTGAAGCCCTTCAGGTGGGCCTTGGAGTCGCGGCCCGTCATTGGAGTTCCAGCGGTCATTTGAAAATCCGAAGAAGGAAAGGAAAGAGCGGGAAAGCGCGCGTTAGGAAACGCGCACCTTCACCATATGATCTTTGTCCGTCAGCTTGCTCATGATGTCGAGGCCGGTCGTGATCTGACCGAACACCGTGTGCACGCCGTTCAGGTGACGCGTGTTGGATTCGCTGAGCACCATAAAGAACTGCGAGCCACCCGTG
>JAYUWY010000176.1:0-1874 GCA_043753285.1 Gemmatimonas sp.
GTGGAGACGCGCGCGGATCGCCACATGGCGGCGGTGGGCGTGGCGTGGAAGCTCTCGCAGGTGTTGGTGGAGATTGTCACCGCGGATGCACCAGATTCGCAGAAGAATGCGATGCGCGACCTGTTGGACGATCAGCTCGAACTGGTTGCGCTCGCCACCGTGGCTGACGTCGCGCCCCTTGTTGGCGACAATCGCATCATGGTCGCCGAAGGGTTGAAGCGCATGTCTGCGGTACCACCCGCCGGTGCGCGTGACCGTCGCAACCTCGGACTGCGCTCGCTCATCCGTTCCGCGAGTCTCGACGAGAAGCGACTCACCGCGGGACGACTTGGATTCGTTGTCGCGCCGCGGTTGAATGCGCTGGGGCGAATTCGCCACGCTCTCGTTGGAGTCGAGCTGCTGCTCGAAGAAGACGAGAGCCGCGCGCTGGACTTGGCCGCCGAGTGCAATCGCGCCAATGATGAACGCCAGCAGCTGGATCGTCGCATTCTCGAAGAAGCGCGGGGCCTGCTTGCAGGCCGGGACTTGGACGCCGCGCGCGGCATTGTGCTCTGGGGCGAAGGGTGGGAGCCTGGTGTGATTGGTATCGTGGCCTCGCGCGTGGTGGAGATGACGCATCGGCCCACGTTCATGATTGCGATTCACCACGATGGCACGCAGCGCATTGGAAAGGGCTCGGGGCGCTCGGTGCCGGGGTTCGATTTGCATGCAGCGCTCACCGCGTGCGGAGATTTGTTGGAGAAGTACGGCGGCCACAAAGCAGCGGCGGGTCTCACCATCAAGCCGGAGAACATCCCGGCGTTTGCTGAGCGCTTTAATGCCGCAGCCGCGGCCGCACTGACCGAAGAGCAGCTCACGCCTCAGCTAAAACCGGACCTCGAGGTGCCACTCGATGCGGCGGACGAAGCGTTTGTGCATGCGCTTCGCTTTCTCGAGCCGTTTGGAATAGGCAACGCTGGCCCCGTGCTACTCTCGCGCGGTGTGCCGCTGCGCGGCGGTGCGCGAAAGATTGGTAGCGACGGCCTCAAGCTCGAGTTTGCGGGCGCGGGCGAGCTGAAGGAGGCGGTGGCGTGGGGCATGGCGGGTCGCGCGTCGGAAATCGTCAAGGACGGCGCAATCGATATGGTGTATCGTCTCGAGATGAACGAGTTCCGGGGCAAGAGCACGCTACAGGCCGCGCTGTTGGATATGAGGCCGACGAGTGTCTGAGATCCGTATCGTCGCCGGTCAGTATCGCGGCCGCCGTATTCAGGTGCCCAGCGCCGGCGTGCGCCCGACGGCCGATCGCGTAAAGGAAGCGTGGATGAGCATCATTCAGTCGCAGATTCCGGACTCGCGCTGCTTGGATTTGTGCTCCGGCAGCGGGGCATTGGGTCTGGAGCTCTTAAGCCGTGGCGCAGAGCACTGCGACTTCGTGGAACCAGACGGCGCAACCTTCAAAATCTTGCAGGCAAACGTCACCACACTCGGCGCGACCGATCGGGCCACGTTACACCGCAGCAGCGCCGAGAAGTACCTCTCAAGTCTCACGTCTCAAGTCTCAAGTCCCCCGTTCCACCTCGCTGTTGCTGACCCTCCCTATAACAAGGGAATCGCACTAGAACTGGCGCAGGTCTGGCTCCAGACCCCGTTTGCGACAATCTTTTGTGTCGAGCACGAAGCCGCGCTCACTCTCCCTGATGCTCCCGTCGCACCAGATCGCCGGCGGTATGGCGACACTGCTTTGACCATCTACCGTCTTACGCCCTGATGCCGAAGACCGCGTTGTACGCTGGCAGCTTCGACCCAATCACCAACGGCCACGCCGATCTCATCAAGCGGTCGTTGCAGTTTGTCGATCGCCTGGTCGTGGGCGTGGCCGTGAACGTCGCCAA
>JAYUWY010000177.1:0-1870 GCA_043753285.1 Gemmatimonas sp.
TATGGATCCCATTCTGTTCGCCGCGTGGGTCGTCATCTTCTTCTTTGGCGCATCGCTCGGATCGTTTCTCAACGTGTGCATCTCGCGCTGGCCGGCGGAGCTCTCGGTGGTTTCGCCGCGTTCGCGCTGCCCGCGCTGTGAAAAGGCCATCGCGTGGTACGACAACATCCCCGTCGTGTCGTGGTTGGTACTGCGCGCCAAATGCCGAGGCTGCGGACTCCCCATCAGCGCGCAGTATCCGCTCATCGAAGTCACCGTTGGCGTAATCTGGGTGCTCACGGTGTGGCACTTCGGCATCACGTTCACGGCGCTTCGCATTGGGCTCGCCGCGACGATTCTGCTCGGCGTGATGATGACGGACTTGTTGCACTACGTCATTCCCGATGGTTTTACGCTCACGGGCTTTTTGATTGGAATCATCGCGCCGCTCATCGCGCTCATGACAGGTGATCACGGTCCGTTCGCTGGCCCGTGGGACGCAATCATTGGCGCGTGCGCCGGCGCTGGTCTCATTGCGATTGTCGGCTGGCTCGGCGAGATCGCGTTTGGCAAAGAGGCGATGGGCCAAGGCGACATCACGCTCATGGCAATGATTGGCGCGATGGTGGGGCCGAGCCGCAGCATCCTCACGATTTTCTTAGCGGCAGGAATTGGCGCGGTCGTGTTCTTGCTCGTCGTGTTGCCCGTCGGCGCGATGCGCGCCAAGCGCTCCGGCACGGAGTTTGAACCCCCACTCGTGCCCTTCGGGGTATTTCTTGCACCGGCAGGCATGGTCGCGCTGCTCTGGGGCGACTCGCTCCTGCACGCGTATCTCTCGATGGCCGGACTCTGACCACACTACGAATGCGTATCGCGCTCGTTGCTGCTGCCTCGTTTGCTCTCGTCTCGTGCGCCGAGAAGTCGACCGTGGCCTACGACGGACCGTATCGCAACGAAGTGCTGCGGGCGATTCCGCAGATCGAGGCCGCGACCGGTCTGAAGTTCACGTCGCCGCCCAAGCTCGAAGAGCGTGATCGCGATGAAGTGCGCGAGTTCTTGGAGCGCCAGTTCGCTGAGCAGCTCACGCCGCTCGAACTCGCCGGACTCGAGGGCGCGTACAAGCAGCTCGGACTGTTGCCTGACACGATGGACCTGCGCGCGTTCATGCTCGACCTGCTCACCGAACAAGTCGCCGGGTACTACGATCCCGCCACGCGCGTGCTGTACGTCGTGCGCGGCGGCAATGCAGAGATGACCAGCGTGACAATCAGCCACGAGTTGGTCCATGCGCTGCAGCATATGCATTTCCCGCTCGACACCGCACAGTCGATGAAGGGCGACAACGATCGCCAAGTGGCGCTGCAAGCGATGATCGAAGGCCAAGCGCTGTTCGAGCAGATCACCATCATGATTGGCGGCTCCGACCTCGAATCACGTCTCCCCGGTGGTTGGGAGGGCATTCGCGAGCTCACGCGCTCGCAGCACGCGTCAATGCCAAAGTTCACGAGCGCACCCATCGTGTTGCAGGAGACGCTGTTGTTTCCCTACATCAGCGGCGCCGAGTTTATCCGACAGTTCAAGCGCGCGCGTCCTGGCCAAGTGCCGTATGCGCCGCCGCCAGCATCAACAGAACAAGTACTGCATCCCGAGAAGTATCTCGACTCGCTCCCCGATCTGCCCACCCGCGTGACGCTCGGCGCGCCACGTGGCGCGCAGCTCGTGTACGAGGACAATCTCGGTGAGTTTGAGACGCGCCTGTTCTTGTACGAGCATCTGCGGGATATCGGCACTGCGGCTGCAGCCGCGAAGGGCTGGGATGGCGATCGGTATCAGCTGGTCGAAGTCGCGGGCGGCACTGGGATTGTGTGGCTCACTGTGTGGGACTCACCCG
>JAYUWY010000178.1:0-21001 GCA_043753285.1 Gemmatimonas sp.
TTGGGTATGGAGCGTCAGCGCATGCCAGTGCTTGTGGGCGGCAGCAACATGTACTCGATCTCTGAGAACGGCGGCAACGTGGCGGTATTCCCGACGACGGGCACGCTGCGTCGCGGTGGCTTCACGTTCCCCGAGAATTCCGAGCGCCTGCTGCGCGGCTCGAGCTTCATCATTCAGGAGAAGGTGGGGCGCGGCAACGTGGTGATGTTTACCAACGATCCGATGTTCCGCGGCTGGTGGCGCGCGCTGGACCGCATGGTGTTGAACGCTGTGCTGCTTGGCAGCTCGTTCTAGCAGCTACGGATCGCGCGGCTCCCGGTTGTTTCTGCGCCGGGGGCCCGCGCTGGTCCAAATCACGATGGTGCCGCAGGCCGAGTTGCTGCCTGCAAACTCACCGGGTGTGTCGCTAGCACCGGTGTAGACCTCAAGCCCTTCGATGTCGCGCACTGGGACCAATGGTCCCCAGCTGTTGTCTTGCAGTCCGTTCACCCAGTACTGGTGAGACACTGCAACGCGGCGCGCACCATGCGAATGGTGCAGGTAGAACCGCCGCCACCGCAGTCGAGCGTCACCCCGCGCATCACCTGCAGCACGTCGCTCAAGCGATTGTAGTTGCGGCGCTCGATTTCGTCGCGCGTGACGTACTGCCCGCGCCCTGAGGTGCGGCGGCGCTCGAAGTCACGCATCCACACGGGCGGCAGCGGCGTGGCCTCCACCGTCATCTGTGGCAGCGCCTGCGGGGCGGGAGCGGTGGTCGTCACTGAGTCGAGCTCGAGCACGCGCTCCATTTCCTCGCCTGCGGCAAACGGGAGCACCACCGTGGCCCGCGGGAAGCCGCTGGCCACAATGTGAAAGCGCACGAGGCCCGGCGGCACATTCGGCAGGTTAAATCGCCCCGTAGAGTCCGAGACGGCGACGCCCGTAACGGACGGCGAGGCAATTCGGGCGCCGGCAACTGGCAGCTGAGTTGAGGCGTCCACTACGGTGCCGAAAAAGCGTCCTGGGGTCGGCGCAGACTGCGGTACGGGCACGCGTCCCCCCCGTTCTGGGGCGCGCTGTGCGTCCAGCGCTCCTCCGGAGAGGAGAGCGGCCACGACGGCCAAACAGCGGAGTGGTGACGGGAGCGGGGTCATCTCGGGTACCTGTGAATAGCCTTGATGTAACTACCCCCGCAAGGAGGCAGGCGGTCACCAGGAAAATCCAATGGCGCTAGGCTATTGCGAACTCTTCCTATTTACGTCATTGTCTTGTGCCGCACGGACACCCCTCAGCTAGACCGTGCAAGCAGTCTTTTACGTCCCACCCCCCTTCTTTAGGAGCGGCCTTCCGTATGGATCGGCGCACCCCCAATTGGAAGCGAACCCTGTTCGCACTGGCCACACTGCTCGTTTCGAGCAGTGCCTTGGCCGCACAATCCACCATCACCGGACGCGTTTCGACGGGCAGTGGCCCGCTTGAAAACGCGCTCGTTGCGCTCCCGGAAATTCCGGGCGCAGCGGCTCGCACCGATGCGCAGGGTAACTACCGCATCGTCGCGAACGTGGCTGATGGTCAAAACGTCGTCGTGTTGGCTCGCGCCGTGGGTTACAAGCCCAGCCGCGTGACCATCACCATCGCGAGCCGTCAGGGCTCCGCGAATTTCCAGCTTGATCGCGACGTGCTCAATCTCGACCAGATGGTCGTGACCGGCACGTCGGACGCGATTTCCACGCGTAAGACCGCCTTCTCGGTCGGCGTAGTGGACGCGGCGCAGCTCAAGGAAGCGCCGTCATCGTCGCCGCTCGGCGGACTCAGCGGCCGCGTTGCCGGTGCGACCATCGCGCAGGTGTCCGGTGCGCCAGGTTCGGCGCCGGCGATTCGTCTGCGTGGCGCGACGTCGCTGACGGGACGCCAGGATCCGCTTGTCATCATCGACGGCACCATCAGCCGCGTCTCGCTCGCCGACATCAACTCTGAAGACATCGACCGTATCGAAGTCATCAAGGGTGCGGCCGCCAGCTCGCTGTACGGCTCCGACGCAGCGAACGGCGTCATCCAGATCTTCACGAAGAGCGGACGTCAGCTCTCCGAGGGTCGCACGGAAATCACGCTGCGCAACGAGTTCGGACAGAACTCGATTCGCCGCACGATTCCGAATAACACCTCGCATGCATTCCAGTTGAATCCCGACGGCTCGTTCCTGCTGTCCGGCGGCAACCGCGTGCCAGAGGCGGACGGTATCTCGGACAATCCATATCCGTCCCTCGTCAACCAGCTGGACCAGGTGTACTCGCCCGGCACGTTCATGACCAACTATCTCTCCATTGGTCAGCGCCGCGGCAACGCATCTATTAATGCGTCGTTCCAGAACTCGCGCGATCAAGGCGTGTTGAACCTGGTGGACGGCTTTAGTCGCAAGAACTTCCGCGTCAACGCGAACCTCTCGCTGAACGACAAGACCGACCTTCAGACCGGCGCGTTCTTTGGCACGTCGGAGAATGATCAGACGGACGGCGAGGGCGCCGGTTCCGCGTTCTTTGGTCTCCGCATGCTCGAGCCGAACATTGACCTCGAGGCAGACGGCGCCAATGGAGAGCCGTACAACCCGCGCGTCCGTCAGACGGGCCGCACGGGCAACGTCTCCAATCCGCTCTACACGGCGTTCATGACGGACAACAAGACCGAGCGCAATCGCTTCACCGGCTTTGCCCGCATGACCTACCGCGCGCTTGATTGGCTTACGCTCGAGGGCAACGCCAACTACGACACTGGCGACCAGCGCCTGAAGAACTTCACTCCGCTCGGATTCACCAGCTCGTCAGGCAACGTGGACGACGGCTCGCTGTTCATGTCCCAGATCCAGACCCGCGCCTACAACATGGGCGCATCGGCCACGTCGGTGCGTCGCTTCGCTGACATCACAAACACCACGAAGCTCGCGTGGGTCTACGAAGACCAGCGCAATACCGCCTTCTCAGTGTTCGCACCATCGTTCCAGGTGCCGCGTGTTCCGGAGTTCTCTGGCATCGTGAACACTGGTGTGGACCCGGGCTCGTTCACGCAGCCCATCCGCAACAACAACGTCTTCTTGATTTCGACGTTTGATTACAAGGACAAGCTCATCGTCGACGGACTCATCCGTCAGGACCAGTCCTCGCTGTTCGGCGAAGATCAGCGCTCGGCGATTTACTACCGCGGCTCGGTGGCCTACCGCGTCTCGGAAGATTTCACCTTGCCGAACGTGGACGAGTTCAAGCTCCGCGCCTCGATCGGTACCGCCGGTCTCCGTCCCGTGTTCGACGCCCAGTACGAGCAGTTCACGCTCAATGGCGGCGTACCGGTGAAGGTGACGCTTGGCAACCCGGACCTCCGTCCGGCGCAGTCGCGGGAAGTGGAAGTCGGCTTTAACATCGATTTCCTTAAGAACTTCACGCTCGAGTACAGCTACTCCGACAAGCTGACCACGGACCAAATCCTCAACGTGCCGGTGTCGGCCGTGACGGGTTATCAGAACCAGTGGCTGAATGCTGGTTCGCTCAAGTCCGTGAGCCATGAAGTGGCGTTTGGTGCCGTGCTGGCCCAGTCGCGGAACTTCTTCTGGCGCCTGAACATTGCGGCGGATCGCACGCGTCAGAACGTCGAGTCGCTGGACATCGCGCCGTTCCTCGTCGGCCCGGACGGCGGCGACGGCAATACGGCCATCTTCCGCATCGCCCCAGGGGAGACGTTCGGCGTCGTCTACGGCTCGCGCTGGATTCGTACGCAAGCTGAGCTCGATGCGACCATCGCTAACGGTGGCCTCACAGGCACCTCGGCAAACTATGTCCGCAACGAAGAAGGCTACTTCGTCCGCGCAACGCAGTGGCGCACGGGCGCCGAAGTCCCGCTCAAGTACGTGAATGCTGCCGGTCAGAACATCATGCAGATCGCCGACGTGAACCCGGACTTCAACATGGCGTTCAACACCCAGATGACGTGGAAGGGCGTGTCCCTCTCTGCAGTCGTCAACTGGGTGAGCGGCGGCCAGATTTACAACTACACCCGCCAGTGGCCGATCTTCGACCTCCGCGACCCGGTCATCGACCAGCGCGGCAAGCCGGAGATTGAGAAGAAGCCGGTCGGCTACTACTCGGCCTTCTACAACAACTTCGACCCGTCCACGTACTTCGTGGAAGACGGCTCCTACATGCGTCTGCGCGAAGTGGCGTTGAACTACACGCTGCCGTCCATGGCGACGGAGCGGATTGGCCTGGCCGGCCGGACGGTCCGCCTCGGCCTCGTCGGACGTAACCTGCTCACGTTGACCGACTACTCTGGCTATGATCCAGACGTGTCCGGCCCGGGCGGCGGCAACCCATTCGCCTACCGCGTCGACTATTTCACGTATCCCGTGTTCCGCACCTTCACGGCGATGGTGGAGATCGGCTTCTAATGCGAACCCAAACCATGAGTCTTAGCGCTATGCGCACCTTGACCCGAAAGGGGATTGTCGCCCTCGGAGCCGTTGTGGCTCTCGGCTGCAACTCCCTCGACGTGACCAACCCCAACGCCCCTGACGCGGGCCGCGCGCTGTCCGATCCGGCGGCCGTGGAAGCGATTGCGGGTGGCACCCTCATCTCGTTCTACAACACGTACAACGGGCTGACCGCAGTGGGACCGCTCACCACCCAGGCGCGCTCGCACACGGCGTCCTGGAACAACTTCAACATGAACTTCTACTCGTCGGTGGACGGGGACGGGACGCGCAACACGCGCTCCTGGCAGAACAACCCCGCCGCCGCCGGACGCACCAGCATCGAGTGGTACTGGGAGGGCTACTATAGCGTAGCCGCGACCGCCATGGACGTGCTCGTTGCGATCCGTAACAACGGCCTCGTCATTACCGACGCGGCCACCACGGCCCGCGCCGAGGCGGTTGCCGAGCTCATGCTCGGCGCTGCGCTTGGCCAAATCGCGATCAACTACGATAAGGGCTACTTCATTGATGAGAACGCCGACCTTGGCGCGCTCACGTACATGGACCGCAAGGACCTTCGCGATTCAGCCATCGTGAAGCTCGAGAGCGCCGCTGCCATCGCGGCCGCCAACTCGTTCACCATCCCGGACGCTTGGACGGGCGCTGGTGGCTCCTACGACAACACCACGATCGAAGAGCTCGCCAACAGCTTGGCAGCCATGACGCTGGCCTACTGGCCGCGCACGGATGTTGAGGCCTCGGGGCTCGGTGCCGGCTACTGGACCGCCGTCGCGAACTATGCGGCGAACGGTCTCTCCGCTGACTTTGTCTACGTCGGAGACGGTTGCACCTCGATTTGCCCGGAAATGCAGTCGTGGACCAACGACATCTTTGGCATTCGCGTGCACACGCGCGTTGCCAACCTGCTCGATGCGGCCACGCAGGCCACTCCGTATCCCGCCGGTGGAAATCCGCAGCCAAACTCGGCTGACGATCGCCTCGGCGACGGCTCGTTCGGCACCGCAGGGATGGAAGGGGACTACGGCACGGTCGCTGCCACGGGCAACGCCGGAACGGACTTCGCTTGGTCCGGCTACGAGGCGTTCTTTGCCTCGCGTGGTCAGTACCACCAGTCCAACATTGGCCACGTTCGCTGGGATGCGTCGGGCACACAGGCGCTCAACTCCATCTACAGCGCCTATGGACCAGTGCCGCTCATCATGAAGTCACAGAATGACCTCATCCGTGCGGAGGCGCTGCTGCGCAGCGGTGGCTCGACCGCCACTGCCGCTGGCCTCATCAACGGTACGCGCGTCACCCGCGGTGGCCTCGCGGCCGCCACTGGTGCGGAGACGGTCAACGCACTGTTGGCCAAGCTCGACTACGAGAACGAGATTGAGCTGCTTTCGCAGGGCGCATCCACGTTCTACAACCGTCGTCGTGTTGCCGGTGGCCTGATTGTTGGCACTCCGCGCGAAATGCCGGTTCCTGCTAAGGAACTCGGCGTGAAGAACGAAGCCCTGTACTCTTGGGGTGGTGCTGGTGCGGCGAATTCCACCACGCCGGCAAATTCCGGCACGCTCCCGCCGTGATTTCAGCTGGTCACGTAGTCTCACGCGGCCGAGGACTGTCGTCCTCGGCCGCGTGGTACTTCCTCCCCGTTGCGCTCTGGTTCGTCACAGCGTGCACGGGCACAGAGAAGTCCGCGCCTCCAAACAGCGCGCGTACCATTGTTGGGGAAGCGGGCGCTCTGGGCGCGTGCTCCTCACTTCCGGACACGATGGCTGAGCTCCTCTCCTCTCGTCCCGATGAAAACGACATCCCCGACACGCGGATTGTGCTCGCCGATGCGTGCCCTCGCACCACCGTACTTATTCAAGGCCGCGCCCGCATCCAACGGACCTACCGCGTGCGAGTGAAGGCCGGACATACACTCGTGGCTCGGGTGCGCGGCGAGTTCGCTCCCGTGGCCCTCGCGTTTGACTATCCGGCACTGCCGAATGCCGACAGCTCAAACTTCGGGCGCTACATCGTGGACTCCGTAAAAGTGAACGCGGACCGCGACGTCGCGGTCCGCGTCATGCTCATTCCCAAACTCAGAGCAGATCCGCGCGAAAGTCGCGTGCTACTTACAGTACTCGTGCGTCCCTAAGGATCGTACGCATCCGCGGCGCCGCCGGTGCAACCGGCGGCGTCGGCGGATTGGGCGGGGTGGGAATAGAGTAGCCCCACACCTGCACCGCGTTTCCCGGCAAGTCACTCGCCTTCACCGTCGTGACGCGCACGCTGCGCGCACGACCTGCCGACACCACAGTCAGTTCAACTACTGCGCCGGCCGTCACCTTCGCCAACTCGCTGCGCAGCCGCTCAGCCTTGGCCGCCGCTACCTGATGATCGCCCGCATCTTCACGCGCGACGCGCAGACTCACGCCGTTGATGGCAGCAATGCGATCGCCCTCGACGACGCCAGCCTTCGCGGCGGGACCATCGTCGGTCACTGAGCCAACAAATACTCCCAGCGTGTCGCGCGCATTGCCCGAAGGCTGCGTGGCGACGCCAATGACCGCGCGATCATTCGTCACGCGGCGCAGCATGCCGCGCTCGCCTTCGACCATCGATTCCTGAGAAACCGTCGCCACGCGCACATCGTGCGCACGGCCCTCGCTGTACACGCGCAGCGTCACGGTGTCGCCGTCTTCTACCTTGGCCATCTCACGCTGCAGGCGGCGCAACAACACGCCGTCATAGTCTTCTTCGCCAGCGTCGGCGCGGTCGGCGCGCAACGACACGCCGTTGATGGACTGCAAACGATCGCCGGCCTTGATGCCGGCCTTCGCGGCCGGCGAGTTCTCGCGCACGTTGTCCACGCGCAGGCCGAGTGTGTCGGCGCGCTCGCTTTCGTCGGCGAGGGTGACGCCCAGCATCGGGCGGTCGCTCATCGTCGTGCGCAGGATCGATACGCCGGGCGCGGGAGAGAGAACGCGCACCTGCTGCGCTGTAGCTGTTGCAAGGGGGAGCGCGGCCATCAGGGTCGCGGCGCGAATCGAAAAACGGGTCATAAGTGGGCCTCTGGGTCGTTGGGTCTGCCCCTTCCGACACGCTCGAGTCAGCGGAGGGTTGCCTCCGGACGTAGAATCCGTGTGCTCCGGCGCCCGCCGGAACCTGCTCCACCCGTTCCCTCGACCCAACGCCACGTATGCGCGCGTCCTCGAGCTTTGCGCTCCTCCTCGCTCTTCCCTTAGTCCTCTCGGCTCAGGGCCGCCCTGGGGCGCGCCCTGCAGCCGCTGGGGGCCCGCCCGCCACCACCCAGAGTGACTCCGGCGGACTCCCAGGCACCGCGCTCAGCGCCTTCCGCTTCCGCGCCATTGGACCGGCCACCTACTCGGGCCGCATTGGCGACATCGCCGTGCACCCCAACAAAAAGACGTGGTACGTGGGCATCGCGTCCGGCGGCGTGTTCAAGACGGAAAACGCCGGTACCACGTGGAGCTCCATCTTCGACGGCCAGCAGGACGTGTACTCGGTGGGCACCGTCGTGCTCGATCCGCGCGACCCAAACATTGTGTGGGTTGGCACGGGCGAGAACAACGCGCAGCGCTCGGTGAGCTACGGCAACGGCATCTATAAGTCCGAAGATGGCGGCCGCACGTGGAAGAACATGGGCCTCCGCGAGTCGGAGCACATTGGCCGCATTGTGTTTGATCCGCGCGATTCCAAGACGATGTACGTCGCGGCTCAGGGCCCGCTGTTTAGCGAAGGCGGCGAGCGCGGTTTGTATAAGACCACCGATGGTGGTGAGACGTGGACGAAGATTCTGAGCGGCACTCGCTGGGCTGGCGTCAACGACGTGGACATCGATCCGCGCAATCCGGATGTGCTGCTCGCCTCGACGTGGCAGCGCCATCGCCACTTCTTTGGATATCTCGCAGGCGGCCCAGAGAGCGGGCTGCACCGCTCCACGGACGGTGGCAAGACATGGCGCGCTGTGACCGGCGTGCCCTCAGGTGAAGGCCGCATCGGCCTCGCGCGCTCGACGTCGAGCCCCAACGTCGTGTACGCAATCGCGGAAGCAGGCGGCACGCGCGGTGGCACGTTCCGCTCCGACGATGGTGGTGCGAGCTGGCGTCGTCAGGGCGCGTACGCGAACATCGGTCTGTACTACCAGGAAATCTTTGTCGATCCGGTGAATCCGGATCGCGTGTACGCGATGGATGTGCGCGTCATGGTCTCCAACGATGCCGGCCGCACCTTCGCCGCGCTTGGCGAAGACGGCAAGCACGTGGACAATCATGCGCTGTGGGCAGATCCGGATGATCCGGACCATTTGCTCATCGGCTCAGACGGTGGTTTGTACGAAAGCTTCGACGGCGGCACGACGTATCAGTTCTTCGCCAACCTGCCGCTCGCGCAGATGTACAAGATTGACGTGAGCCGCGAGATGCCGTTCTACATCGTCTGTGGCGGTACGCAGGACAACTACTCGTTCTGCGGTCCTACGCGCACCAACAACGACAACGGCATTCGCAACTCCGATTGGTTTGTCACCAACGGCGGCGACGGATTCCAGAGCCGCGTTGATCCCGTCGATGCGAACACGATTTACGCTGAATCGCAGAATGGCGGTCTGATTCGCTTTGATCGTCGCACGGGTGAAGGCGTCGGCATCGTGCCGCAGCCCGCACCGGGCGAGCCGGCGTCGCGATGGAATTGGGATTCACCGCTCATTCTCTCGCCGCACAATCGCGAGCGCGTGTTCTTCGGCTCGCAGCGGTTGTGGCGTTCCAACGATCGCGGTGATTCGTGGACGGCGCTCTCAGGCGACCTCACGCGCAATCTTCCGCGCCCAGAGCTCAAGATGCAAGGCCGCTTGTGGAGCGTAGACGCGGTCTCGCGCAACACTTCCACTGCGTTCTACGGCAACCTCACTTCCATTGGGGAATCGCCGAAGGCCGAAGGCGTGATCTACGTCGGCACGGACGACGGTCTCATTCAGATCACCGAAGACGATGGCGCCAACTGGCGTCGCGTCGATCGTTTGCCTGGCGTGCCTGACACCAGCTACGTCTCCACGGTGTTGCCGTCGGCGCACGATGCCAACGTCGTGTACGCAACGGTGATCAACTATCAGCGCGGCGACTTCAAGCCGTACGTGCTGCGCTCCGCCGATCGCGGTCGCACGTGGACGTCGATTGCCAGCAATCTTCCGGCGCGCGGCAGCGTGCACGTCATCAAGGAAGATCCCAAGATGAAGGGTCTGCTCTTTGCGGGCACAGAGTTTGGTTTGTTCGTGTCGTTCGACGACGGCGAGCGCTGGCAGGCGATGCGCGGCGGCCTGCCCACTATCTCGATTCGCGACATCGCCATTCATCCGGAGATGGACGACCTCATCGTCGGCACCTTCGGTCGTGGCATCTTCGTACTCGACGACTACTCCGCGTTGCGCTCCATCAACGCGCCGATGCTCCGTGCCGAAGCAACAATGCTCCCAATGCGCGCGTCGTATCTATTCACGCAGGACTCGCCGCTCGGCGGCAACGGCGTGAGCTTCCAGGGTGCGTCGCACTACTTCGCCAACAATCCACCCGTAGGCGCAACGTTCACGTATCATCTGCGCGCCGCGTATCGCGCAGCACGTCAGACGCGCGAAACTCGCGAGCAGGGTTTGAATCGCTCCGGCGCCGATGTGCCGTTCCCCGGTTGGGACGCGCTCAAGGCCGAGCAAGATGAAGAAGTGCCGGCCGTGGAAGTGGAGATTACGGATGCCAGCGGCGCCGTGATTTCGCGCTTCAACGGTGGCAACAGCACCGGCACCAACCGCGTGACGTGGAACATGCGTTGGCCCGCAGTGACCCCCGTTGGCGGTGCCGCACAGGGTGGTGGTGGCGGCGGCGGTGGTGGCGCCGGCGCCGGCGCCGGCGCCGGTGCAAACGCTGCGCTGGGTGGCAACGGACCGCACGTCGTGCCCGGCACGTATCGCGTGCAACTGTTCAAGCGCGTGGCTGGTGCGCGCGCTGCCATCACGCAGCCCATGAACTTCGAAGTCCAGATGCTGCCGAACTCGCCCATCACTATTGCGGATCGTCAGCGTGCCGTTGAATACCACCGTCGCGCGCAGGACGTGCAACGCGTGGTACTCGGCACCAATGCATTGATGGCCGAGACCAGCACGCGTTTGGACGCACTGCAGCAGGCCGTGCAACGCATCACCAAGGCGACGACACTCGATGCCGATGTGCGAGCAGCGATCACGAAGCTGCGCGGCATCCGTGAGATGCTCAGCGGCGACAACACGCCGGGCCGTTACTCTGAGCCGGTTGCAACTTCACTCGTAGGCCGTATGCAGCGCGCCGCGAGCTTCGGTGAACTCGGCGTTCCGACCAAGACGCAGCAGGATCAGCTGGAGATTGTGAATCGCGAGTTCCCCGCGATCAAGGCGGCACTCGATGCGTTCATTGCGAACGACCTGGCGAGATTGGAGCGCGAGGCAGAAGCACAGGGAGCGCCTTGGACGCCGGGACGACGTCAGTAACTAGATGGAAGAGTTAAGACGGAAGGTGAAGGGCAACTACTTCACCACGAAGGCACGAAGGTACGAAGGGCTCCCAGCGCGCGGATGTATTCGCGTACTGGGAGCCCTTCGTGCCTTCGTGGTGAAGCTGTTGTCGTTTCAGTTCGCTTCCGTCTTCAGTCTTCCGTCATCAGTCGCTTACTGACCTCGTAGTCGCCGCAACACATCACCCAACCGCTGCATCGCTTCACCGTACGCCGCCCAATCGTCCGCACGCTGCGCGGCCTTGGCCCGCTCGTACAACTGCACGGCCTGCTGCACCAACGCATCACGCGCTTCGGTTGCCGCACGAGCCGCCGGCTCCGCCGGTGTTGCAGACGTTGCAGACCGAACCGTGCCGCGCGCACCACTCGCGGCACCTTCGCCAAACAAGTTCTGTAGTCCCTGCTCCAGCGTCTCTTCCATCACCACGCGATCTTCGTGCGCGACGATGACGCGCTTGAGTTCAGGAATCTTACCGCCCTGTGCGCGCAAATACAGCGGCTGCACGTACAGCAACGACGCCTCAATCGGAATCACCAAGAGCTCGCCGCGAATCACTTCGGAGCCGCCCTGGTCCCATAGCGAGACCTGACGCGAGACTTCTGTGTCCTGGTTGATGCGATTGGCAATCTGCGTGGGACCAAACACCAAACTCTGTCGCGGGAATCGATACGCGATGAGCTTGCCGTAGTGCTCACCATCGTTGCGTGCCACCATCCACGCCGCGAGGTTGTCCTTCTGGCGCGGAGTGAACGGCCGCATCATCAAGTACTCGGCTTCGCGCTCGCCAGGCAAACGCATCACGATGTGGCGCGCGTAGCCGCTGCGCACCGCGTTCTGCTGCGCCTCGGGAATCTGCCACTGGTCTTCGCGGTGATAAAACGTTTCGGGGTCCGTCATATGGAACGTCGCGTACAAACCGGTCTGCGCGCGAAAGAGATCTTCCGGATAGCGCATGTGCGCGCGCAAATCTGCCGGCATCTCGGAGAGTGGCCGCAGCAAGTCAGGATATATCTGACTGAGCGTATTGATCATCGGGTCCGACGGATCCGACAACCATGCGCGGATCTCACCGTCGTACGCGTCCACCGCGACCTTCACGCTGTTGCGCAAATAGTTGATGCCGTCGCCGGTACGCGCCGAGTATGGATAACGATCAGTCGCCGTGTAGGCGTCCAACATCCAGACGAGGTGACCGCTATCCGTCACGATGAGATACGGATCCACATCGAACGTGAGAAACGGCAATGCGAGCGCCGCGCGCGTGAGCACCTGCTGATTGAAAATGATCTTGGTGCTGTCTGTGAGATCAGACGACAACAAGATGTTCATCGAGCCGAACCGCACAGCAAACGCCAAGCGACGCCAGTACGCGTCAATTGGCACACCGGCCTTGCCGGCATACGTCGAATACTCCGCGGCATCACCTTCCGCCGACGGGAAGTCAAATTCGCGCTGCCGCGACGGGGCCATCACCCACGAACGCTGCAACTCGCCAAAGTAGATCTGCGGACGCGTTGCCTGCTGCGTAATCGTGGACGTTGGCGGCAAGTCCTGCATCCACAGCACCGGCAAGCCCTGCGGTGTGAACTCGTTGGACGGTCCCAGCGTGAGTCCCATGCCGTGCGTGAACGTGAGGTGCTCGTTCACGAAGGTGCGCGTGGGCAACGAGGCGGGGTCAAGTTCACGCGCCGAGAGCAGCACGTGACGCAGGTTGCCGTCCACGATGTAGCGATCGTCATCCACCGCGATGAAGTCGTAGTACGTGCGAATTGACTGAATCTGTCCGAACGTCTGCAGCAGCGGCTCGCGATCCCAGAGACGCACGTTGTCAATCGTCGCACGGTTGTTGGCGATGTCGCGCGCGGTGAGCTGCTGCGCGCCGTCCAATTCTCGACGCTCCACACTGTCCAAGCCCCACGCGCGACGCGTGGCGGCGATGTGATGCACAATCTGCGGCGATTCCTTCGCTAATTCATTGGGCTGCACCACCAAGCGCTGCACGATGCTCGGCACTACGCCGTTCACCAACGCCGTGAGCACCACGTTGCCAATGACAACAATGACTGTGACGCGAGCGAGAATGCCGCGACGTGCGCCCCAGAGCATTGCACCAGCACCGATCACCATAAGTACGCCAAGCACCTGCATGCCCGGCAAGCGCACGTGGAGATCGGTCCAGTTCGCGCCCTGCAGCGGACCGTGCGTGCCAAACAGAATGCCCGGCAGGCCCAACACCCACAGTCGCACGGCAGAGAGTACCAACCACAGAGCAGCAAGAATTGCGATGTGCCACTCGGCCTGCATCTCAATGCGCAAGCGTCCGAGGCGGAATCCAAAGTCGCCGCGCGCGAGGTAGATGGGCACCGCGACAATCACGAGCGAGACAAACACCAAGCCCCACGCCCAATCCATCGCGACTTGCACGGCAGGCAGTGTGAACACGTAGTACGCGATGTCGCGTCCGAAGATTGGATCGACATCGCCAAACGGTGTGCGATACCAAAATTGCGCGAGCGTGCGCCAGCGCGATGCCACGCTAATGCCGAGCAAGAAGGCGAAGAACAGCGAACCCGGCAGCGCGGCGGCTTGTGCCACGCGCACGAGGAACTTGGTGCGCATCTGCACACCGCCCTCGGCGAGCACGAGAATGCTTTCTGCGGAGCGCTCGAGGCCGCGCAGTGCAATGCGCGCATTGGTATAGAGCACGATGAAGCCGCCGAGCATTGCTGCGCCGCCCATCATGAACTGTGCGTAGAGGCGCAACGTGAACACGCGCTCGAAGCCGACTTCTTTGTACCACAACCAGTCGGTGACGGCAGTGGCGAGCATTGGAATGCCAAGGAGCAGCATTGCGCCCACGATGAGAATGAGCGTGAGGCGGCGTTGCGGCGTCAGAAGAGTAGACACTAGGTGCGGGGTGGGGGGGACGAATCAGCCAGTGCGGCGCGCGCGAGGCGCTTGAGCACGGCGAGCTGACCCGTGTGGTACACATCGTGTTCAGCCAGCGAGCGAACCATTGCGCGATGTTCATCAGGGAGATGAGGAACGAACGCGACCAACTCTTCGTGAGCAGCCTCGAGTGTGCGCAGCGCGTCGCGCCACGCCTTTTCGTCAGGCTTTGCCGGCATTGCAGGCCAATCGCCGTTGACGGGCTCGCCGAGCGTTGCACCTTTTGCACGACGCAAGACTTCTTCCGTCCAGCTTCGCATGTGAAGCACGAGCTCCCACAGCGAGTGAACGCCTACACCGGGATTGTACGCGGCTTCGCGCGCTGTCACGTCTGCGAGCACGGTGGCTCGCGAGGGACCATGCCACGGCTCGCCATCGTGCGCGCGACGCAGCGAATCAACCAAACGATCGCCTGGGGGCATTCTCTAAATATGGCGAACGAGCGCAACGCCGATCGACGGCATGCCCCTGTTTGGTGCCTGAATCCCAACGCGTGCGCTCGCATCGCCTGCGCATTCATGACGAGTGGTACCATTTCGTGATGTTGGACGCCCCCGAGTGGCTCTTCCGCGAATTGCGAGACTTCTTGCGAACTATTCGCTAACTTGTTGTCGGGTATACGCTTACAGGCTGCAACCTCGCATCTAACTAGCGGCGGAGTGTCGTAAGCGGCTGTGATACATAGACTTACGGAGTTGACGGTCTGACCTGGACCGCCTAGTTTTCGTCCTCAGTGTAGCGCGCGCGAACTGGTCGCGCTTACCTACACCAACTAACTCTGGAGATTTACCAAGTATGAAGCGCCTTGCTCTTCTCGCTGCCGTTGTGCTGTTCGCCGCTTGCGCCCCCAAGGCCGGGGAGACTTCGGCTGAGACCGCAGCTCCGGCCGTGACCGATTCTGCCTCGATGACCGACACCACCAAGACGGACACGACCAAGACGGACACCACCGCCACGAAGGCGATGTAAGCTGCGTCTTTCCTGACGCAACGAAGGCGCGATCTCGTAAGAGGTCGCGCCTTTGTGTTTTTACATCAGCTGTTGTGACTTAATCGCCAGTGCGCACCGTGGTCGCTGGTTCGAACAACACCACTTCGACTTCGGCGTCCGCGACTGGGCGATGTTCCGTGCCGCGCGGCACGATGACAAACTCGCCAGCGCGCACCGTTTCGGTGCGATCGCGAAATTCCATTCGAAACTCACCGCGATGGACGAGAAACATCTCGTCTTCGCCGCGGTGCTGATGCCAATGAAACGCGCCGAGGAATTTCACCGCCTTCACTTGCTGACCATTGAGCTCGCCGATCACCACAGGTGACCAATGCTCGGTAATGTCTGCAAAGACGGCGGTGAGATTCCGCAGCATGCTTAGGCCTTGGGCTGTTCCGCTGCTGCGACCGGCGTCGCCGGGCGCTTGCGGCTTCCAAAGTGGCCGCCACGTTCGCGCGGCTGCGCCAGCTGGAACAAACGATTCGTGTAGAACGCGATCACGCGCTCCTGCACCGACGTGCGCGTGTCGCTCGAGATAGCACGGAACGGCGCGTAGCGCTGCGGATCTCCGCTCACGGAGAACCACCACCACGACTCTTCCACCGGACCACGAAGTTCTTCGACCGAGCAGACGTACGTCTTATCGCCGTCCTTAAACTCAAAACCCTTAATCATTCAATTCGCTCCATCGGCGCGGTCGCGCCGTACAAGAATCCGCTTCCCCTTAATCGTTGCCTTGGCCATCGCAGCCAACACGGTGTCCGCAGCATCCGCCGGGACCTCTACGATCGAATGACGGTCGAACACCGTGATGGTGCCGATGCTCGTCGCGGTCAGTCCTGCTTCGTTGGCAATCGCTCCAACGAGATCACCCGGACGCACCTTGAGCTTGCGTCCCGCTCCTACGTACAGCTTGGTCATCGAACCGCCGCTGCCACGAACAACTGCTTTGCCCGTCGGCTTCGCGCCGGCCTTGCGCTCTTTGCGATCGTCTTCGCGCTCGCGTGCGGGATGGCGCTCGCGACGCACCACGGCCGTCGGAATCTCGGCAACTTCTTCGGCGCCACCTTCGAGGCGCGCGAGCTGCTTGAGCGCTGCTGCCGCCACGTCGAGCGCGTCGAACTCATTGGCCAACGGTGTGACCACCGCACGCCACGACTCGAGCCCGCCCTCACGCAACACTTCGCGCAGTGCGTCCTGCGCCAACTCTGTCCGGCGCGCCTTCAAATCTGCCACGGTCGGCAGCGGCGCAATCTCAATCGGACGACCCGTCGCGCGCTCAAAGTTGCGCAACATGCGCTGTTCGCGCGGCTCGGCCAGTGTGAGCGCCGTACCTGCACGTCCCGCGCGACCCGTGCGACCAATGCGATGCACGTACGACTCGGTCGCCGACGGCACATCGTAGTTCACTACGTGTGAGACGTGCTGCACGTCGAGTCCGCGCGCAGCGACGTCCGTCGCCACGAGCAACTCTGCACTCTTGGCGCGGAAGCGCTTCATCACGCGATCGCGCTGATCCTGCGTCAGTCCACCGTGCAACGCTTCGGCGCGGTAGCCCTGCGCCTTCAACGTCTCGGCGACTTCATCGACTTCGTTGCGGGTGCGGCAGAAGATGATGGCGCTAGTGGGCTGCTCCACATCGAGAATGCGGCCGAGCGACGCCGTCTTGTGCGAGCGCGCGACGATATACGCCACCTGACGCACTTTCGCGACCGCACCGGCCTTAATCTTTTCCGTCTCAATCGCGATCACTTCGGGATTGCGCAAATGCGTCTTCGCAATCGCCGCAATGCGCGGCGCGAGTGTCGCAGAGAACAGCGCGACCTGCTTCTCCTTCGGCGTCGCGGCAAGAATCGCTTCGAGATCTTCGGCAAATCCCATATCCAGCATTTCATCCGCTTCGTCGAGCACGACGGTGTGGATGTTTGCAATGAAGATGGTCTTGCGACGAATGTGATCGAGCGCGCGTCCCGGCGTGGCGATGATGATGTCCACGCCGCGCTTCAGCGAGCGAATCTGTCCGTCCATCGGCGTGCCGCCGTAGATGGGCAGTGCCACTGCACCGCTCGAGCTGCCATAGCGATACACCGCTTCGGCAACCTGCATCGCAAGTTCGCGCGTCGGAACGAGCACGAGCGCGCTGGTGCGCTCACGTGGCGTAGCATTCGGGCGAAGATTGGCGAGCAATGGTAGCGCGAACGCCGCGGTCTTACCGGTACCAGTGGCCGCCTGGGCCAACACGTCGCGACCTGCGAGAAGCGGCGGAATGGCCGCACGCTGAATGGGCGTCGGCTCCTCGTATCCGAGGGCCGTCAGGGCAGCCAGGGTCTTTTCAGGAAGCCCGAGGGCGCTGAACCCCAATGGCGAAGGAATGGAGGGGGAGCGCGAAGACATTCAGAAAGATACACTACTTACAGCATGAAAACCGTCGTCCGCGCGACTACGCGCTCACTCAAGCAGCAAGCGACCACCCTCGGAGGGTCTGTCGCCGCCATCTGGGCGGGCTTCACCGCTCAGATCGTGACTAACAACGCCGTCTTGGCGTGGGGGATCCATCCCCGCACCAAGCAGGGGCTGTGGGGAATTCTTTTCGCTCCATTCCTCCACGGTAGCACGCAGCATTTGCTTGCCAACACAGTACCGCTCGTACTGCTCGGCTGGCTCGTCATGGTGCGCGATGCGAAGCACTTCATCCCCGTCACGCTGCTCTCGATGCTGAGCGCTGGATTGTTTGCGTGGACCTTCGGCGGGCCGGGCACCGTACACATCGGCGCGAGCGGCGTGGTCTTTGGCTACCTCGGCTTCTTGATGCTTGCCGGTTGGTATGCACGATCGCTTGGCGCAATCGCGATTTCCATTCTCGTGACGGTGCTGTGGGGCGGACTCGTATTTGGCGTGCTGCCTGGCCAGCCGGGAATCAGCTGGCAGGCGCACTTCGGCGGATTTCTTGGCGGTGCCATCGCGGCGCGCATGTTGGCGCCGCGTGGCACGCGTGTGAAGCTTTCGCTCTAGCGGCTCACGGCTGACGATAGCGCTCGAGATGCTGCAGGTCGTCTTCGTCAGTGCGCACGACGTAGACGACGCCGCGTCCGAATCCAATGATGCGCGAGCGCGGTGCCAACGAGACGCGCTGTACGATGCGTCCATCGGTGCCAAACACATCATAGACAGGCGTCGCGTCGTCGTGCGCGCGTGTGCGCAATACCCACACGCGTCCGTCCCATGCACCGCGTGCTGCATTGCTCACGAATGGCGGCTTGTACTCTGGCCACTTCATGTCGGGCGTCATCAGCGCGGAAACATCGCCTTGAATTGTCGGCACGGAACCACGCGCGCCACCGCTCGACGTTGCTGGTCCGCCACCGCTGACAATGATTTGTCCGGGACGAATCTGTCCGCGCACAAACGCTTCGCGCTCCGCTTCCGTGACGCGCACTCGCGATGCTGCGGCCACTTGTCCGTTGCGCGCGCGACCATCGGCCCCAATACGATCAACACGGTACGGAGAGGCACGCACGATGACGTAGTCCCCGAGTGGAATCATCGCGGTGACATCGCGCGCTGCGAGCGGAAGATTCGTGGACTGCTGCAACATTCCATTGGGCAGCGAGCGCGCCATCGAGACTTCTCCCGCGGGCGTCTCGTAGCTCCCGACAATCATCGACTGCCCCGTACGACGGTCGTGGCGATACACGTCCACCCCGCCAACACTCGGCGAGCGCGGCCCGGGATTGGGCGACACACGACCACGCTCAAAGAACAAGCGTCCCTGTGCATCCACGCCGCTCAGCCCGCCAACACTCGCAAGTTGTTCATCGGCGAGACGGAACGTCGGACCTGGCTTTCCGTCGGGGAGAATGACGAAGAAGCGGCCGTTCACGGGATCGGGCATGAGCGTGGAATCGCCTGGCATCGCGAACAACGAGAGTGCAGCACCCCATTCGCCAGGGCCGCCGCCTTCGCGACCCACGTTCGTCATCGCGCCAGTGCGAAAGTCGAGCAGTGCAACGACACGGTCGCGTGTGTCGGTGACGATCACGCGACCGTCCGACAGTTCGCGAAATCCATTGACTGACGTGAACGACTCGGGAAACACGGCCTCTGCACGTCCAATCGAAACCGTCGCCTGCGCTTGTAGCGCGCTGGCGACGCAGAGCATGAGCGCGGCACGGCGCATCATTCGGCACGCATCGCGGTTGCGGGATCAACGCGCGTTGCACGCCACGCAGGAATCAAGCACGCCGCTGCGCCAGTGAGTGCGAGGGTGAGCGCCACACCACCAAACACGATTGGATCGCGTGGTTCCACATCGAAGAGCACCACGGTGAGCAATTGTGCGATACCGGTGGCCAGCAGCAGGCCAATCAACATGCCGATCCCCAGCTGCCACGCGCCGTGATTGAAGATTAGGCGCACCACGCGACCCGGTGACGCACCGAGTGCCATGCGAATGCCCATTTCGCGCGTGCGGCGATTCACCGCGAAGCTCATCACCGCGTAGAGTCCGATGCTCGCAAGGAATAGTGCAACCACTCCGAAGATGGCGAACATCGTGCCGAACACGCGCACGAACCACAGCGGCTCGGCCACGGCCTGCGCGAGCGTCATTGGCCAGTAGATCGGTAGATCAGAATTCAGCGACGCGACGGCTTCACGAATTGGCGGTGCGAGAGTCATCGGCTCGCCGTTCGTGCGCGCGGCGACGTACGCAAACGCGGGACGCGCGTGCGCCAACGGACGGAGCACTATGGGCGGACGCGGATCCTCTGGATCTCCAGCAAACAAGTCGCCAATCACACCGACGATGGTCATATACTCGTTGTCGCTCTCAAGTCCACCCAAGCGAATGCGCTTGCCCAGCGCGTCGCCATCCGGGAAATGCTCGCGCACGAATCGTTCGTTCACCACCGCTACCGGCAGCGAACCTTCACGATCTGTGCTCTCAATGCCGCGGCCCTGCTTCAGCTCAATCTCGAGCGTCTCGAGGAATCCCGCCGTGACCGATGCAGAGTTCACAGCCGGAATGTCCGTTTCCTTCTCGTACACGCGGCCTTCAATGCGCACGCCCTCGCCGTTGAAGCCCTGCTGCGCGCCTGGCAGTCCCGACGCCAACGCCGTCGCTTGCACACCAGGAATTGCGCCTACAAGTGTCGGGAGCTGATCCCAGAAGGCCTTCTGCGCCACCGTGTCTGTGTACGACGTGGGGAATCCAACGCGCGCGGTGAACACCGACGCCATCGCGTAGCCAGTGTCGCGCGAGTTGGCCTTGAGCACGCTCTTAATCATCAAGCCTGCCGCGACGAGCAAACCGCACGAGAGCGCAATCTCAAAGACCACCAACGCTTTGCTCAGCTTACCAATGCGCATGCTCGATGCGCCGCGTGATTCGTCTTTGAGAATCTCCGCCACGTCCGAGCGCGACGCTTGCATCGCCGGAATCAATCCGGCGAGGAGCGCGGCCAAGAACGAAACGCCAATCGAGAACACCAACACTGGCCAGTACAAATCAATCTGAATGAAGAACGGCGGATTGGTGTTCACAATCGCGCGCGTGAAGGCATCCATGCCCAACTTCGCGAGGATGATGCCGAACACCGCGCCGCCCACCGACAACACAAACGCTTCTGAGAGAAAAATTCGTACGATCTGCCCGCGGCTCGCGCCGAGTGCCGCGCGCACGCCGACTTCCTTGGAACGATGTGCCGCGCGATCGAGCAGCAGGTTCGCCACGTTGGAGCACGCAATCAGCAGCACAAAGAACACGGCGCCGAGCATCGTGTAGAGCAACTGCGTGGGCTCGGGCCCGATGTATCCGTCAACGAACGGCAGCGCGAATCCGGTGAAGTCTGCGTTGCTCTGCGGATGATCCACACCGAGGCGCTGATAAATCATCGCGAGCTCTGCAGACGCTTGATCGACGCTCACGCCCGGTGCGAGCTGTCCAATCACCTGCACGAACTGTCCTTGCCCGCGCTCACCGAGTAGCGGATCAGTCTGCAGCGGCAAATACAACTCGCCGCCTTCGGGATACAGAAAGCCCTCGGGCATCACGCCCACGATTTCGTACGGCTCGC
>JAYUWY010000179.1:0-1862 GCA_043753285.1 Gemmatimonas sp.
GAGAAGGGAATCCGCGAACGCCTCGACCGCAAAGAGCAGAGCATTCTCCTGTTGAATCGCCGCGGCTACGCGAGTTTCGTACAGTGCGACGAAGGCCACGTGGCTGTCTGCCCCAACTGCTCCATTTCGCTGACTTACCATCGCACACCCGAGCGCTTGGTCTGCCACTACTGCATGCATCAAGTGGATGCGGGCAATCCGTGCGCAGACTGCGCACAGCCGTACAAGAAGCAGCGCGGACTAGGCACGCAGCAAGTCGAGCGCTTGCTACTGGATCGCTTTCCCGACGCGCGCGTCGCGCGAATGGACGTGGACACCACGAGCGGAAAGTGGGCGCACACCGCCATCCTCGATCGCGTCGCCGCAGGAGAAGTTGACATCCTACTCGGCACGCAGATGATCGCGAAGGGTTTGGATTTCCCCAACGTCACGCTCGTGGGCGTGATTGATGCGGACATCGGCATCAATCTTCCTGACTTCCGCGCGAGTGAACGCAGTTTTCAGTTGCTCAGCCAAGTCGCGGGGCGCGCAGGCCGCGGACCCAAGGGCGGGGACGTGGTGATTCAAACGCGCGTGCCCTCGCATCACGCGGTGCGCTGCGCACTCACGCACGACTATCACGGGTTTGTGGCGGAAGAACTGCCCGCGCGCGAGTCGCCGGCGTATCCACCCACGCTGCGCATTGCGAATATCATCGTGAGCGGACTCGACGAAGCGGCCGTGGCGCAGTTCGCCACGGAAGTCACCGACTGGCTCATCAAGGCCGATCTCAAGTTCGGCCTCGGCCTCACGGTGCTCGGCCCCGCGCCCTGCCCGCTGGAGCGCATTAAGAATCGCTGGCGCTGGCATGTGGTGCTCAAGAGCGCGCAGCAGGCGCCGCTCACGCGGCTCCTGCGCGGCCTGCTCACGGGCATAGACGTCCCCGCACAGCACGATTTGCGGCTTATCGCCGACCGCGACCCAGTTTCGCTGCTCTGACGGTTCCCCCACGCCCCTCAGAGGGCGAGATTTCGGCATGACGCAGAGCATTCCCCTCGGATCGGACGCGCGCGAGCGCTTTTTGCTGGAAATCGCGGCCGTCCTGCCGCCGCACCGCGTGGTGGAGGCGCATTTTTTTGCGCCCCTACGCCAGGGTCAGATCGAAACCGGCGTCGCCGTGCTCGGCGCACTACCAGAAGGTGCTGAAGACGCCGTTGCTGAGGCGTCTAACGAGCCAGAGATGGTTGAGGGCGCGCGGTTGTCCTCGCGGCACGTCGTGTACTCAGCGCGCTACCGCTGGACGCGCAAAGGCCCAGAGCGCGGCAAGTGGGAGAGCGAAGTCGTAGCCGAAGCCGACGCACCGCTGCTCACTGTTCAAGCCGTCGTGCAGGGCGTGATGAAGCGTTCCAGCGAGCCTCTGGACGTCGAGAAGGTGGATGGCGATGCCGTGCGCGAACTCATTGCCCAAGCGCAGCTGCGATGGCCGACGACGCCGTAACCACGTCCTTCGTCCGCTATTTGCGCGAGCACAACCTGCCCGTCACGGCGCAGCGGCTCGCGATTGCTGACGTGCTTCTCCACGCGGAGCGACATCTCTCGGCCGAAGAAATCGCCGCCGAAGTCACGGCGAAGGGTCGCAAAGTTGGTACTGCAACTGTGTACCGCGCGATTGATACACTGCTCGAGAGCGGACTCATTGTTGAACGCGATTTTGGCGAAGGGTTTCGTCGCTTCGAAGCCGCGCGCGATGTGCCCAATCACGAGCATCTCGTGTGTACGCAGTGCGGAAAAGTGGAAGAGTTTAGAGACGAACGTCTCGAACGTATGACGACAATTGTGGCCGAGTCGCGTGGGTTTGCGCGGCAACGGCATCGACTAGTCAT
>JAYUWY010000180.1:0-3754 GCA_043753285.1 Gemmatimonas sp.
GAACGCGGCCTGTTCGGCCTGCAACCGCTCATCAACCGTCGTCGGACGTCCCGACTGCTGCTCCTGCTGCTGCACGATCGAGCGAGTCAGGTTTTCCCACGCGAGGTAGGGAATCTTCTTTCCATTCACCGAGCCCACCGAGGTCGATGTCGTGACCCCCGTGCCGATGAGGCCCGACATGTCGGCAAGCAAAAAGCCGCCCACGAAGGCCACGAAGAGAAAGATCCAAATGAACTTGGCAGCGCCACGCATCTGTTGAAGCACGTCGGAAAATCCTGTCGCGACGAGAGGAAAAGGATGATTACAGAACCCCGTAAGCTACCCGCCGAACTGACCTAAAATCAAGCCAGACGTAGACTTCCGATTGACGCTGTCGTTGACGCTGTCGCTCGCTGTATGGTATCTTGCCACCGAGGCCTCGACGGTTATTTCCTCCCCCATTGCAACCCGCGCGGATGGCTGAAAACCCACGGATCGAGGACCTGCGCAAGCGGTATCACGAGAACCCTCGTCGGTTCTTCGCGCCGCTCGCCAATGAATACCGCAAGTCGGGATTCCTCGACCGCGCGCTCCTGCTGTGCCAAAAGCACATCCCGGAGCAGCCGGAGAACATGAACGGCCTCGTGGTCTACGGGCAGACGCTCTTTGAGTCGCAGCGAACCGACGAAGCGCGTGAGCCGTTTGAGCGCGCCCTCGCGCTCGACCCCGAGAACCTCATCGCGCTGCGCCACCTCGGTGACATCGCGCGCATCAACGGCGATGTGCCCGCCGCGAAGAGCTGGTACACGAAGGTGCTCGAGTTTGATCGTCGCAATGATGAGGTGCTCGATCTGCTCGCCGAGCTCGGTGGTAGCGATACCCCAACGCCAGAAGCGCCGCGCTCGTCTACGGCCGCGAGCGCTGGCTTGGTCTCGTTCTCCGACTCCGTCAGCATGAGCAGCGGTCAGGACATCGGCATGATTGATCTCGATGCGCCAGCTGCACCTGAGGCTCCATCCGCGCGCCCGCCCGCGCCCGTTGGCCCGGGCAAGACGGTCGTCATCAATGCGCAGGCCCTTGCCGCGCGTGATCGCGAAGAAGCCGCCGTTGCCGAAAAGGTCACACAACCTGTCGCGTCGATTCCGTCGGGTTCGCTGCTCGATCCCCCGTCCGTCGAAGCACCCTCGGCGCGCCCGAGCAAGCGCGCGTCGCTGCTCGACATCAACTTCGATTTCTCCGAGACCGCCGCGGAGACCGAAACGCTCACGACGCCCGCTGCACCCGTCATGGGTGCGGAAGCCGCCGAGTACGGATTCAGCGATGCACTCACGGTGGAGACGAGCGGCGACGTTGCGCCGCTCACGACGCCGGAGCAGCCCAAGCTTCCCGCGGGTGATTTTGAACTCGCCGAATTCAATGCCGAGGTCGCGCCGCTCGCGGGACTCGAAGCCACCGAGTTCACATCCGACGCCGTCGCGCCGCTCGACGGACTCGATCGCGTCAACGTGACCGCAGATGATGTCGAGCCGCTGAGTGGTCTCGCCGGCTTGCCGTTGCTCGACGAGGCGTCGGCATCTCCGACGTCTGACTTGCCGATGCTCGACGACGCATCCGCTGAGCCGATTCTCGAATCGCCCAGCACGGGTCGTCCCAAGCCGCGAATGACGAAGGCCAGCATGGCGTCGCTGCCGTTGCTCGCCGACTTTGGCCTCGACGAAGACGAACCCGCATCAAGCAAGCTGACACCAATCATCACGCCGGCCGTCCCTGCGCCAGAGCAGCCGTCGGCGCCGTCCGTTTCTGCCCGCGCCTCCAAGGCCACGCCAACGTTCGTGACCGAGACGATGGCGGCGCTGTACGTGCAGCAGGGTCATCTACCGGAAGCGATTGATGTGTATCGCCAGCTCGTTGAGCAGACGCCCGACGACGCTGGCCTGAAGGCCAAGCTCGCCGAGTTGCAGCGCATGCACGCCTCGGAGCAAATCCCCACGCCGCCGGCCGCAGACGAAGTAGACATGCCAGAGTTCGATGCACCGGCCGGCGATGCCGTTGAGCCAGAGCCAGCAGCGGCCAATGCCGCGATGGCTGGCGTGTCGTTTGGCGGCATCGGATTGGTCGGGCAGGGCACCGCCGCGCCAATCGTCACGCCCGCGGTACCCGCTGGCCCTACGGCACGCGAGTTCTTCGGCGGCTTCGCCCGTCGCGCGGTACAGGTCGCTGTCGCCGTTGCTGCAGTTTCACTCACTCAGCCCGACAGTGCCGAAGACCACGAGCCCGTCACGGCGATTTCGTCGGGCGCATCGTGGCCCCTCGACGCCCTGTTTGGCGCGGCCCAAGATGTGCGCGATCTCGCTCAGGCCGAATTGCTCGCTGGCGTCGCCACCTTCACCGGTCCAGATGGTGGCACGGGGCTCGACGAGATGTTCAGCGCGCAAGCGCAGCCCGCTCGTCGCGCGGTGCCGCGAGCATCGGAGATGCTCAAGTTCGACCAGTTCTTCCAGGCGCCTGGTGCGGCCGCAGAAGGTTCCGCAGCGCCGAGCGCACCAGCAGCTCCAGAAGGCTCGTCGGGCCCCAGCGGTGACGATCTCGGCAAGTTCCAGGGCTGGCTCAAAGGACTCAAGACGTGAGAATCGCAGTCTTCAATGGCCCCAATCTGAATCTCCTCGGCATTCGTGAGCCGGAGATTTACGGCACGACCACGCTCGAAGAAATCGAAGCCCGACTCGAAGTCGTCGGCTCCGAACTCGGCGTCACGTTGCTCTTTTCGCAGTTCAATGACGAAGGGCGCATGCTCGACGCCATTCACAATTGCCGTGGTGTGGTCACTGGTGCGCTCGTGAATGCGGGCGCGTGGACGCACACGTCACTCGCGTTGCGCGATGCGTTTGCTGGAGTGCAGTTGCCCTACGTAGAAGTGCATCTCTCCAACATCTACGCCCGAGAGCCGGAGCGTCGCCATTCGTGGCTCGCGCCGGGTGCCATTGGCATCATCGCCGGCTTTGGCGCGGACGGATACGAGCTCGCGCTGCGTGGCCTCGTGCAGCAGCTACGGGACAAAGACGCCGCGTCGTGACGCCGGTGTCTGACTCACTGTTCTCCGCGCAGCACAAAGCTCCACTCGCCGCACGTCTGCGCCCCCGCACGCTCGATGAAGTCGCGGGCCAACTACATCTGCTCGGCCCCAATCAACCGCTGCGCGTGGCCATCGAGCGCGGCGACACGGGTTCCATTCTCCTCTGGGGCCCACCGGGTACGGGGAAGACCACCATCGCACGACTCGTCGCGCGGCACGTAGCAGCAGAGTTCGTGCCATTTAGCGCCGTGACGGATGGCATTCCCCGTTTGCGCGAGATTGTCGCTGACGCCGAGAAGCGTCGCGTCATTGGCTCGCGCACTGTGTTGTTTGTTGATGAGATTCATCGCTTTAACAAAGGCCAGCAAGACGCACTGCTGCCGCACGTCGAGAGCGGATTGCTCACGCTCATTGGTGCGACGACCGAGAATCCCAGCTTCGAATTGAACGGCGCCTTGCTCAGCCGTTTGCGCGTGTTCGTGCTGCAGCCACTCGATGCGACGGCACTCACCGCACTCGTCGAGCGCGCACTCACCGACACCGAGCGCGGACTCGGCGATCGCAAACTCTCGCTTGAAGACGATGCGATGGCGCTGCTCGTCAATGAGAGTGACGGTGACGCCCGCCGTGCGCTGACGGTGCTTGAAGCATTGGCCGTACTGGTGAGCGGCGACGCGCCCATCACCATCGCACAAGTCGCGC